>NZ_JBEZDO010000013.1:0-246209 GCF_040648355.1 Nonomuraea sp. NPDC049152
TCCAAGCCACAACAGCAGCAGCGGACCCTCATCAGCCACACCCCGTCGTCCTGGGCATCCAGAGCGACTCACTCCAGACAAATCGATCTTAGGGACCCTCATGCTCTTCCTCGACGCCCGCTCCTACACCGCCGAGCGGCCCTGGGGAGCCGTCGACGTCGCCGAGATCGACGATGCGACCGTGCGGCTGCACTGGGCGGACCGGCCGTACGTCTGGCATGTCAACGACGGGCCTGAAGTCTTCGTCGTTCTCGACGGTGTCGTCGACATGCACTACCGCCACGACGGCGAGGAGCACGTCGAACGGCTGGTTCCTGGCCGCGTCTGCTACGCCGAGCCTGGTGACGAGCACGTCGCACACCCCGCGCCGGAGGCGCGCATCCTGGTCATCGAACGCAAGGGCAGCATCTGACCCACCCGGTCGGTCCGGACGTCCCCTCCGTGGAGGCTCCGAGCGGGCAGCACCAGAAAGCCAGAAATTTCTCGGCCGGACCGATGAATCCAGCGTCGGCGGTGTCTCTGATCAGGTGACGGTTCGAACACCAACCTGAGAGGTGCACCATGCGCAAGCTCATCGTTTCCACCATCATGTCGCTCGACGGGTTCTTCGAGGGGCCGAGCCGCAACGTCATGGCGCCGATGGAGGGGTTCTTCGACGAGCACAACCTCGAACGGCAGCTGGGCGCGACGACGTACATGGGGCTCAAGGGGTACTGGCCGGCGGTGGCCGACCGACACCACGACCATCGTGCGACGGGCGGACGTGCACAAGGCCGTCGCGGAGCCCAAGGACCGGCCGGGCAAGGACATCCTGATGTTCGGGAGGCGGACGCTCTGGAACGACCTGCTGGTCACCGGGCTCGTCGACGAACTGCACCTCATGGACGGCGCGACCGTTCTCTGCGGGGGCACCCCGGCCTTCGGCGCCGGGCCGGTCCCGCCGCTCCGGCTCATGAGCACCCGGAGGCGGGATGACTCGGACAACGTGCTGCTGCGTTACAAGGTGGTCGGCCACGGCGCGTGATGCCGGGCAGTCCGAACTGCTCGTCGTTCGTCGCGACCCGGCGGCGGAGGTACGCACGGAGGTGATTCGCGAACTTTGTGGTGACGCGGCGCATCCAAGATCTTGTGATGCTGGTTGAGGGAGATCCGCTGCGGATCGGGGATTACTGGCTGGCCGGACGGCTGGGCGCGGGTGGTCAGGGTGTGGTCTACGAGGCGTACGACCAGGCGGGGCGCCGGGTGGCGATCAAGATGCTGCACGGCGTCGACGTGGGCCTGCTCCAGCGCGAGGCCACCGCGGCCCAGCGGGTGTCGTCCTTCTGCACGGCGGGCGTGATCGAGGCCGACCTCACCGGGCCCCGGCCGTACCTGGTCAGCGAGTACGTGGAGGGGCCCAGTCTGGGCGCCGCCGTACGGGACGGCAGGAGCTTCACCGCGGGAGACCTGCACCGGCTGGCGACCGGCATCGCCACCGCGCTGACCGCGATCCACGACGCGGGCGTGATCCACAGGGACATGAAACCGGACAACGTCCTGCTCGGTCCCGACGGCCCCCGGGTGATCGACTTCGGGCTCGCGCGGACGCTGGAGATGTCGCTGACCGCGACCGGGCTGATCTCAGGGACGCCCACGTACATGGCGCCGGAGGTTTTCGCCGGCGAGCGGGCCGGGGCGCCCGCCGACGTGTTCGCGTGGGGCGGGATCATGCTGTTCGCCGCGACCGGCAAGGATCCGTTCAAGGCCGAGACGCTCGGCGCGGTCATGCACCAGGTCATGTCCGTCGAACCGGATCTCACCTGCCTGCCGCGGTCGCTCCGCCCGCTGGTCCACGCCGCGCTGCGCAAGGACCCGCTGGAGCGGCCCACCGCCCGGGCCCTGCTACTGGCCCTGATCAGCGGCGACGGGCAGCTCGACACGGCTCGGCTGCTCGCCGAAGGCGGCCGGGCGTCACATCTCACGACGGAGGCGCACGATCCCGGCCTCGGCCCCCTCGCGGAGGAGGCCTACGGCTTGCTCGGCCCGGCCGACCGCGAGCTGGCCGCGCAGGTGTTCCTGCGGCTGGTGACGGTGGACGAGGACGGCGAGCTGTCCATCCGGCGGGCCCGCCTGAGCGAGTTCGCCGAGGCGCAGGGCGTGCTGCGCGTCTTCGGCTATCTCCTGGAGATCAGCGGCGATGAGGTACGGCTGGCCCGGCCGGCGCTGCCGCACGCCTGGCCCCGGCTGCGCCGCTGGATCGAGAGCAACAGGGACGGCCTGGCCGCCCACAGGGACATCCTGGCGGCGGCTCGGCGGTGGGACGAGCGTGGCCGGAGAGACGGCGACCTGTTCGCCGGGCACTCGCTGGAGAACGCGCTGCAGTGGGCCGCCACCGGCCGCAGGGACATCACGCTGGCCAGGTTCGAACGCGACTTCCTGGACGCGGGCGCCGCGCTGGGCCGCCGCAGGGCGCGCAGGACCCGGCTGGTGTCGCTGAGCCTGGCCGTCCTGCTGGTGGTGTCGCTGGGCGCGACCGGCGTGGCGGTGTGGCAGGGCAAGGTGGCCGACGACCGGTTCCGCGCCTCCGAGGCGGCCAGGGTCGCGGCGGCCGCGGGGACGATCCGTGCCACCGATCCCGGACTCGGCGGGCTGCTGAGCGTCGCCGCATGGCGGCTCAACCCGACCGCGCAGACCCGTAAGGCCATGAACGACTCCCTCGCCCAACGCGAGACCGGCGTGTTCAAGGACCCGGCGGTCGAACCCGACACGATCCGCACGCTCAGCGCCGACAGCAGGACCCTGGTCAGCGTCAGCGGCAACGAGGCGCGCCTGTGGGACGTGGTCGGCCGCCGCCAGGTCGGGAGGTTGAAGCTGGACGTCAAGGGCACGCCGATCGACATGGCGCTGAGCCCGTCCGGCGCGGTGCTCGTGCTCCTGACCAGCAAAGGCGTGTATGCCTGGGAGGTGAAGACGGGCAAGGTCAGGCGCGCGTGGCCGTTCCGGACCGCCGTCGGCGGCGACGAGTTCGACCTGGCCTCCGTCAGCTTCGGCACGGTCGACCGCTATGTGATGCTGCAACGGGAGACCTTCACCCTCTGGGACCTCGAGACCGGCCGGACCGCCAGGCTTCCCGGCAACTGGAACGGCGCGATGACCCCGGACGGTTCGGCGATCTTCATGCAGTACCGGAACACCAGGACGATCGGCAGATTCGCGCTGCCCGGCCTGAAACTCACCGGCACCAGGCCGGCGCAGGAAGCGTGCCCCTCCTGCCCCGACCCACTGGCCGTCACCAAGAAGGGCTGGCTGCTCGAAGCGCTGCCTGGACGACGGCTCGGGACGGCCGACCTGAAGGACACGACAGGATTCGCGACCGGCGCGTTGATCGACAGCGGCCCTGACCAGTGGAATCAGGGAAGCCTGGTCTTCAGCCACGACGAGGAGCTGTTCGCGTCGGCGACAGACGGCCAGATCCAGCTCTGGGGAGGCGGCATGCTGCTCACCACGCTCACCGTCAGCTCCGCGCCCGACCCCAACCAGTGGGCGGCCAGGGTGATGTCGCCGCAACCGCGATTCGACCCGGACGGGAAGACGCTGCGCTACCTCAGCGAGGACCGCGTGTTCTCCCTCGACTTCTCGGCGCTCACCGCACCGGCCGACCTCGAGTCCCACACGGCGGCCATCAGCCCGGACGGCACGCGCAGCGTGGAGCTGCGCGGCACGGACTCGCGCACCGACGCCTACGTGCGCAGTACGAAGAAACGAGAGCTGCTGCTGCGTGGCGGAGCCGATGGAGAGTTCGACTTCACCGGCGCCGCCTTCAGCCCCGACGGCACACTGATCGCGCTCACTACCTTCGAGATCTCCGGCACGGCTCCCGACGACATCGAGAACATCAGCCGCCTGCGCATCCACGACACCGCGACCAGAAAGGAGATCAAACGACTCACCCTGAGCGACAGCGGACAGGCGTTCGTGCGCGGCGTCAGCCCTGACGGCAGCAAGGTCGCGGTGGAACTCCAGGTGTCGGACGACTCGACGAAGTCCACCCTCCAGCTCTGGGACTGGAAGGCAGGCCGGCCGCTGTGGTCGGCCAAGCTGAACAGGCTGACCGACGTCGCCTTCACCGCTGACGGAGCTCGGCTCGCCGTGCTGGCGCAGGAGCCGGGCCTGCTGGACGCCGCGACGGGCAAGCGCGTCGGCCCGGCGCTCCGCGCCACCGGCCGGGCGACCAGCCTCGCGTACGGCGCGTTCACCAGGGCCGGACTGCTCGTCACCGCGGACAGCCGAGGACGCCTGACCGTCTGGAACCAGGACGGCTCGCCCAGGACGGTCATCAGAGGGACGCCCGGCACGCCCACGGCGCCGCTCGCCGTCGCGCCGACGGAGGACCTGGCCGCCCTGGTAGGCGGCGACGGCCGGGTCCGCCTCTATGACCTCACGCTGGGACAGTCCATCGGCGCGGTCCTGGACGATGATCGGGGGGCCGTCCAGCGGGTCGCTTTCACGCCCGACGGCGCCCGCCTGATCACCTTCGACCAGTTCGGCGCACGACACGAGTACCCCGTCGCGCCGTCGGCCGTGGCCGAAGCCCTGTGCGGCAGATCCGGCCGGACGCTCACCGAGCGGGAGTGGGGGGCGTACCTGCCGGACGTTCCGTCGGAGAAGGTGTGCGGTTGACGGGAGCGGCGCGGTCTCTCGCGTCCCCTGGACCACCCGGTGATCAGGACCTACGCCGCGCCGGAGCGGCAGCGCCCTGATCCGCTCGTCGAAGATCCGCTGGACAGCGAGCAGCGCGGATCCGGCGTCATCGGTCAGCGGACCCAGATGCAGCACCGGCAGGCCCGGGCCGTCGAAAGCCGCCGAGCCTTCACGGGCGGCGAAGATCATGGCCAGACTCTCAACACGGAGGCCAACCTACCTACCCGGCCTTGGCGGGATCGGCTCGCGGCCTGGCCGCCGGAGGTTCCGAGCTCGTCGCCGATCACAGGCCAGGAAACACCCCGGCCGTGTCCACGTCGTTCCCATCCGGCAGCGTGTCGGCTCCTGACCGGCCCGGCCCGGCGGTATTGACGTTGTCTGAATGTCGCTATGACCGGAGGTACGGATGGATATCGGGATAGGCCTGCCCAACGCGGTCCCCGGAACCGAAGGGGGTTCCCTCGTCGACTGGGCGCGGCAGGCGGAGCAAGCGGGGTTCAGTACCTTGGGCACGATCGGCCGGCTCGTGTACCCGAGCTACGAGGAGCTGATCGCCCTCACCGCCGCCGCGGCGGTCACCAGCCGGATCCGGCTGACCACCAGTGTGCTGATCGCACCGTTGTACACCAACACCGCGCTGCTGGCGAAGCAGGCCGCCTCGCTCGACCGGCTCTCCGGGGGGCGTCTCGTGCTGGGCCTCGGCCTGGGCGGGCGCGAAGACGACTACACCGCCAGCGGGCTGACCACCGAAGGCAGGGGGCGCCGTCTGGAGGAGCAACTCGCCGAGATGAAGCGGATCTGGTCCGGGGAAGAGCGCGGGTCCGCCGGCGCGATCGGGCCGGAGCCCGCGCGCGACGGCGGCCCCGAGCTCATCCTGGGCGGCGCGTCCGAGGCGAGCTTCCGCAGGGTGGCCCGGCTGGCCGACGGCTGGATCATGGGCGGCGGCTCACCGGACATGTTCGCGCAGGCCGCAGCGGGCGTCGACGCCGCCTGGCAGGACGCGGGCCGGCCGGGCAGGCCACGCAAGCTGTCGCTGGCCTACTTCGCGCTCGGTTCCGACGCCCGCTCGCAGGCGGATGCCTACCTTCTGCACTACTACGCCTGGCTCGGCGACGTCGCCGGGCAGATCGCCGCGGGCGCCGCGGTGAGCGCCGAGACGGTCAGGTCCTCCATCGCCTCGTTCGAAGCCGGCGGCTGCGACGAGCTCATCTTCGTTCCCACATCGTCACGGCTCGACCAGGTCGAGTTGCTCGCCGAGGCGATGGCCTAGGCCCTCCACCGGGTGTGACCTGCGCGACGAGCACCTGGATCACTCCGCATCGGCTCTGCCTGGACGAACGCCGGGCGAGAGCCGGGAACGCAGCCGAAGCCCCAGGACTATGGCCAGGCCGAAGGCCACGAGGAGAGCCGCGACGGCGAAAGTCCGGTGAGTTCCACGAGCCACCTCCGCTGCCGCGGCTGTGGTCACATCACTCGTGCCGGCGGCGAAGGCGAAGACCGCCCCCATGACCGACGCGCCGGTCATGAGGCCCAGGTTGCGGGAGAGGTTCAGCATGCCCGACACCAGGCCACGCCGGCGCGGGGAGACGTCCTTCATGACCGCGGTGTTGTTGGCCGCCTGGAACAGCGCGTAGCCGGCAGTGACCGCGACCAGGGGCAGGACGTATCCGATGACACCGGCTGCCGTGGGCATCAAGGAGAGCGCCACGGCGCCGCCGATGATGCCGCTGAGCCCGATGACCACCATGGCCTCGGCTCCGAAGCGATCGGTGGCGCGGCCCGCAGGGACGCCGGTGAGGGCGGACACCGCGGGGCCTGCCGACATCACCAGGCCGACGAAGGCGGGGTCGAGGTCGAGTGCCAGGGCCAGATGGAAGGGGCCCACGACGAGAGTGGTCATCATGACGGTCGAGACCAGGGCGCTCGTGATCAGGCCGGCGGCAAGGGCGGGGTCGCGGAGCATGGAAAGGGTGAGCAGCGGGGAGGAGACCCGGCTCTCGGTGATGACGAACAGGGCGAGGCCCGCCCCCGAGACGAGGAGCAGTCCGATGGCGAGGGGGCCGAAGGAGTTCCCTTCGATCGTCATGGCCAAGGCGTAGGCGCCCAGGGTGATCGCCAGCAACGCCGCGCCCACGCTGTCGAACCGCTGGCGTGCGGAACTCGTGGCCGGTGCGGTGTCGGGCAGTACCCGGAAGGTGAGCGCGAGCGCGAGAAGGCCGAGCGGCACGGCGGCGAGGAAGATCGCACGCCAGCCGAAGACCGCGATCAGGGTTCCGCCGAGGGAGGGCCCCAGCGCCGTGCCGACCGCTGACATCGTTCCGAGCAGCCCCATGACGCTGCCGGTGCGATCCTTGGGCACCGTCTCACCGACGAAGGCCATGGTCAGCGCCATCATGCACGCGGCGCCGGCTCCTTGGAGCGCCCGGGCGGCGACCAGGAGGGGAAGGTTGGGGGCGAGACCGCACAGCAGCGTCGCGAGGGTGAACACGGCGATGCCACTCAGCAGGAGGCGACGTCGGCCCGCGAGGTCGCCGAGTCGGCCGGCGCCGACGATCAGTGTGGTGATGGCCAGGAGGTAGGCGATCACCACCCACTGGACCTCGTTGAAGGGCGCGTCGAGGGCCACAGCCATGTTCGGCAGGCCGACGTTGGCGATGCTGACGCTCAGTGAGGGCAGAAGCATGGACAGCGACAGTGCGGTGAGCGCCCAGGCCAGTGGTGGACGGCGCTTCTGCTCAGGCTCGGTGCCCGGAAGGGTTGCTGGTCTCAAGATGATGGCCGCTTCCTGGAGTCGACGGGGTAGCAACGAACGTAGGTCTCGTTCCGACCTGGCGGAAGGCGCAATGATGGAAAGTCATGTGTGCATGAGACGCCATGTCAGGGCTGAACTGTGAGATCGTGTTCGCATGGCCCGGCCCGATCTGAATCTGCTGGTCACCCTGGACGTCCTGCTCGAGGAGGGCAGCGTGACGCGAGCGGGAGAACGGCTTGCGCTCAGCCCGTCCGCGATGAGTCGCGCGCTCGCGCGACTGCGGCGAGTCACGGGTGACCCGCTGCTGGTGCGGGCCGGCCGAGGGCTGGTACCCACGCCGCGCGCCTTGGAACTGCGCGACCGCGTGCGTGGCCTGGTCCAGGAGGCCGAAGAGGTGTTGCGGCCGGCCGAGAAGCTGGACCTGGCGACGCTGGAGAGGACCTTCACGTTGCGCAGCAGCGATGGATTCGTGGAACGATTCGGACCCGAGCTGGTCGCCCAGGTCGGCCGGGAGGCACCTGGCGTGCGGCTGCGGTTCCTGCAGAAGACCAAGAAGGACACCGGTCCCCTGCGAGACGGCGTCGTCGACCTTGAGACGGGCGTCGTCGAGGACGCTCTGACCCCGGACGTGTTGAGCAAGCCCCTGTTCACCGACCGGTTCGTCGGGGTGGTGCGGCGCGAGCACCCGCTGAGCGCAGGGAAGGTGACCACGGCCCGGTACGCCTCCTCGCGACACGTGCACGTCTCGCGGCGCGGTCTGACGGAGGGGCTGGTGGATGAGGCTCTCGGCTCGACGGGTCACCAGCGGAAGGTCGTGACGGTCGTCGACGGCTTCAGCGCCGCGTTGGCGCTGGCGAACGCGTCGGACCTGGTCGCCACGGTTCCTGAGCGTCACACCGCAAACCTGCGGCGTGGGATGTGCTCCTTCGAGCTGCCCTTCCGCGCTCCCGAGGTGACGGTGTCGCTGCTGTGGCACGTCCGGCTCGACACCGACCCGGCTCACCGATGGCTGCGCGGCTGCGTGTTCGGTGTGTGTCGCTTCGACGAACAGGGGTGATGGCTTGAGAGGACGAGCATGGCGAGAGCGCCGGCACCGGCCACGGTGATCAGCACAAGGCGCTGCCGCGACGTGATCGGCGGCCGGCCGTCGGGAGCGCTCTGCCGTGTCATAGTCGCCGCCCAGGGGACGGGTCAGGCGATCCAGGTCACGCCTGTGAGTCTCTCCGAGATCTCCCACAGGCGGCGCGCGGTGCCGGTTTCGCGCATGGCCCTGTGCCCGTGGCGGACCGATGGGCGTCCGCGCAGTTCCAGGAATCCGTCGGGCGCGATGTACTCGCCGCCCCGCAGCTCGGGAGCCGTCGCCGCGTACAGCGAGGTCCTCGCGCCTTCCCTGGTGGGCTGGAAGGCCGCGCGGACAAGTGACCGGACGAAGCTCTGATACACCCGGCCGCGACCGGCGTTGGCGCCTCCCGTCAGCACGTTGGTGCGGGTCAGTCCCGGCGCGACCGCCATGCTGCGCAGGCCCGTGGCGCTCGCCCTGCGGTCCAGCTCGACGGCGAAGTAGAGGTTGGCCCTCTTTGACTGCACGTAGGCGAAGGGCGCGCTGTAGCCGTGCTCGGCGTTGAGGTTGCCCAGGTCGAACCTGGCGAAGCGCTGTCCCTCGCTGCTGACCGTCACCACCCGCGGCTCCCGCCCGGCCAGCAGGTACGGCATGAGCAGCCCCGTCAGCGCGAACGTCCCCAGGTGGTTGATGCCGAAATGCGACTCGAACCCGTCGGAGGTCCTGGCGAAGGGGACCATGGCCACGCCCGCGTTGTTGACCAGGAGGTCCAGCGGCCCGAGATCCCATCCGGCGGCAAAGGAGCGGATGGACTCGAGGCTGGACAGGTCAAGGCGGCGCACCTCGGCCCGCGCGCCCGGTGCCTCGGCCTCGAGACGGTCGAGCGCCGCCCGGCCGCGTTCGAGGCTGCGGCACGCCAGGACGACGTGGGCGCCGCGGCGGGCGAGCTCGCATGCCGTGACATGACCGATGCCGCTGTTCGCACCGGTCACCACGGCCAGCCGTCCTGACTGGTCAGGGATGGAGTCGAGTGTCCACATGGTCCTGCCCTTCTCTCATTGCAACTTTGAGTCGCGATACAGTGATCGTGGCATCGACCCTGTCAATAACGCAACTTGGAGTTGCAATGAATTCCGTCCCCCCGCGCCCCGCTCCGGTCGGACGTGGCAAGAAGGTGAGCGTGGCCGTCCACGCCGCGACGCTCGCCGAGCTGGTGGAGAGGGGTTACGCCGCGCTGACCGTCGACGGTGTCGCCCAGCGGGCGGGGGTGCACAAGACGACGGTCTACCGCCGGTGGAAGGACAAGGAAAGCCTTGTCGTCGACGCGCTGTCGGACCAGTCGGCGATGGACGTGCCGATCCCCGACACCGGGTCGGTGGAGACCGACCTGCGCGAGCTGGCCAGGTCGCTCGTGCGGATGATGACCGGTCCGACAGGCGGGGCGCTGCTGGCGGCGATGTTCTCCGGGGGCGCCGACGTCCCGGGCATCGCCCAGGCCAGGCGCCAGATCTTCGACGACCGGTTCAGGCGGGCCGAACCCGTCGTCGTGCGCGCCGTCGAACGGGGCCAACTGCCCGCGGACACCGACCCCCCGCAGCTCCTCAAGGCTCTGGCCGCCCCGGTCTACTTCCGGCTACTGGTCACCGGCGAGCCCATCGACGAGGGCACCGCCGACCACGCGGCCGAGATCACCTTGGCCGCCGCCCGCGCCGGCGTCCTCGGGGAAGGGCGATCGTGAAAGGGACCGCACGCTACTCGGTGATGATGGCGTCCCGCGGGCCCCCGTAGACCGGGTTCTTGTCATAGCGCCTGTCGGTGACGAGCAGGCGGATCACCCCCTTGGCGTTCTCCTCCGCCTCCCAGACGATCCAGTCGTCGCTGACGGGCTCCTGCTGCGTGCGCTCCTCGCCGAAGCCTCCAGGGTTTCCCGGCGCGATGGCCATGATCAGGAAGATCACCTTCTTGCCGCGCTTCTTGAGCTCCGGCAGGACCTCGCCGACCGTCTTCTCATCCACGCGGAATCCCTCGAGCGAGCCACCCTTGGTGGTCGCCGTCCGGAATTCCGCCTTGATCTCCTTCTGCACGGGAGCGGGCACGGGCTCGCAGGACGAGACCGGACCCTCCATAAGAGAGGTGGTGGTGCTGCCACCTCCGCCGTTCGCAGGGCCGCTGATGGTCCAGACGAAGGTCTGGCCCGGCCTGAACAGCTTGGTGTCGATCCGCATCTGCCAGCCGTGCCTCTCGCCGGGGATGCTTTCCGGCAGGCTGTACAGGCCTTGGGGGATGTCCCTCACGTGCTTGCCGCGCGGTTCGCGGCACATCTGCCCGTACGGCACGTAGTCGACGATGGCGGGGACATCGAGGTCCTTCAGGCGCCTCTCCAGCCCAGGCGCGTCATGGAAGTCACGGACCTGGATGATCACGATGCCGTCGGCGGCCTTGGTGACGGCGTACGAGCTCGGCACGCCGACACCGTCCTCCAGCAAGCTCGGACCCACCGCCGCACCCGCGGCGAGCACCACCGCGGCCGCCAGCCCCAGGGCCAGTCGCCGTGGAGCGTACCTACCGGTCTTGGGCCCCCTCCAGGCGCCTCCCGACCGGGCCAATGGACCTCCGCATCATGCCCGCTCATTCAGAGCAGCTGCACCCCGCCGACCCCGGCGATCGCATGGTGTCGTCGCCCTTCGAGGACGTGGGCTGCCGCGGTCGGGCGTCGGTGGGGCCGAGGTCGTCCTTGCCACGGTCGGCGCCGGCGGCGACCTCGGCGAGTTTGGCCAGCCACCCCTCCGCCGGCTCGGCGTCGCTGTACTCGTCGTGCCAGCTCCACCACTCGTACGGCCGGGTCTGGGGATAGCCCTCGGGAGAGTCCTCCCACTCCTCCTGCCGCCCGAGCGCCGTCATGTCGAGGTAGCTCCAGGTGCTCCCCAACGCCTCATCGCCACGGTTGTTGATGAAGTAGGTGCGGAACGCGCGGTCGCCGTCGCGGATGAACGCGTTCGTGCCGTGCCATTCGTCCACGCCGAAGTCGGCGTCGAACTCGTCGGTCATGGTGTACCAGGGCATCGTCCAGCCCATCCGCGCCTTCAAGCGCTCGATGTCCGGCTGCGGCGCGCGCGAGGCGAAGACGAGAGTGGTGTCGCGGGCGTTCAGATGGGCGACGTGGGCGACCTGATCGGCCACCAGGGAACAGCCGCGACACGCGTGGTCGGGCCAGCCGTACACGCCGGGCTCGAAGAAGGCGCGGTAGACGATCAGCTGACGGCGGCCGTCGAACAGGTCGGGCAGGCTCACCCTGCCCTTGGGTCCGTCGAACGCATACTCCTTCTCCACTGCCAGCCACGGCATCCGTCGGCGCTCCGCGGCCAGCGCGTCCCTGGCGCGGGTCATCTCCTTCTCCTTCACGAGCAGCTGCTGGTGCGCTGCCTCCCACTCCTGAGGCGTGACGATCGATGGGGTTTTCATGGTGGTGTCCACCTTCCAGTTCAGGTTCGCGCTCACGCGCTGAGTAGGGACGGCGGCTTCTACCGCCCCTGACCGGATGCCGCTTCTTCAGCGGGAAGGCGTGGGCGGCCGCGGCCGTTGGGCTGTCCTTCACCGGTGGCGATCAAGCTCCGCAGGCTGCCGACGTAGAAGCCCCACGCGGTGGTGCAGACCTCGAAGCACTCGTAGGCGGGAACCAGGCCCTGGTGGGTGAAGCGGACTTCGGTCTGGCCGTCCTTTTCCGAGATGTCGAAGGTGATCGTGGTCCCCGTCCACTCGGTCTCGTCCTCGGTGAAGTTGAAGTAGTTGTCCACCACGAGCCAGGAGACCTTCCGGCCGGGAACGGCTTCTGTCACCCGGATCCGGCAGCGGTGCACGTCCTCGTAGCGGTACGTGAACTCGGCGCCGAGCTGGTCGGTGCGGCCGTCGATCTCTTCTGACCACCATCCTCGCACGTCGGTGATGGCGTCGAAGGCTTGCGTCGGGGTCTGGTCCACCGCGAAGGTGGTGGTGAATCCGTGATCAGTCATGCTGTCCTCGGCTTTCGTGGAGTGGCGTCGTGGTGGGCCCGCTCGCAGACCGGTCGAGGTGGTCCTTCAACGCGTCGAGCGGGCCGTCCCAGTCGCGGGCCAGTGCGGCCAGGAACTGCTGCGCCACCTGCATCGGCGCGGAGCGAAGCCGGTACCGTACCCGGCGCCGCTCCCCCGGTTCAGCCGTCACCAGGCCGACCTCGGCCAGAAGGGCCAGGTGTTTGGCGATCGCCTGTCGCGTGATCGGCAGACGGTTGGCCAGGTCCGTGGCGGTGGCCGGGCCCCCTGAAGCCAGCGCGGCCAGGATGGCGCGCCGGCTCGGGTCGGCCAGGGCGATGAAGACCTGCTCGGCGATCGCCTCGATGTCAGGCGGCATCGAGGTAGTCGACCAGTTCGCCCAGCTCGCTCGCCCAACCCTGGATGTTGGCGTCGTACGCCTTGCGGTACGCGTCCTCTGGCAGCTGGGCGAAGCCGGTTTCGACCACCCTCAGCCGCGTGCCCGCACCGACCGGTTCGAGCGTGAACTCGACATAGGTACGGCGGGGATCGTCCTCGGGCAGGCCGTGGATGTGCCAGGTGAACCCGAACACCGTCGGCTCCTCCACCCGTTCCACCCGCATGTCGACCGTGAACCCGCCGGTCCACGTCATCCGGGCCGACCCGCCCGGACGCAGGTCGATCGTCGCCTCATCGCCGAACCAGGAGCCCAGCCCCTCAGCCGTGGTGAGCGCCGCCCACACCTTGCCCGGCGGATGAGCGACCTCCACGGTGCGCTCGATGCGATCAGGAAAACCCATGACAGCCTCCTAGCAAGTAGCAACCGAACGGTTGCCACACTATAGCAATCGACTGGTTGCGTCAACGGTCCCGCTCCCCGAGGTCAAGCGGTCAACGGGCAGCGACGAAGAGGCGCCGGAGGATGGACCTCCGACGCCCCTTCATTTCTTTCCTGAAAGTTTCCAGCAATTTCATTTAGTTATTCCTGTTGCTGCCACCGCCGCCCGCGTTGGTGCCCCCAAGACCAATGCCCTGCCCAATATCTGGCCGGTCGGCAGCGAATGCGGTGTAGTGCGCCCCGGCCACGGTGTCGACGCCGAAGACATCGGCGGACACGGATGCGGGTGCGACGAGGGCGAAGGCCGCTACCGCTCCGGCCGCAAGAACGTTCTTCAGCTTGATCATTGAGATCACTCCATCGGTTGCGCCCCGGGCGAGCCCCGGACTGGCTTTCCGGAATTTCGTGATGAATCCGGATATGTGGCGTTGCAACCTTCACGGCAAGTCCCCCATTCCACCACTTCCACTGATTTCCAATATAGGGACATGCCGCATACCTTTCTTTGACGTTTCACGGCTCCCTACGGGGGCCGACGGGACGATGGGATAAACGGGACGAAACCGGAAACGATGGACTAGTGAAGGCCTCTCTGTAAGGCCGCCGCTTCCCGCAAGAAGAGGAGACGGCATGTCTTCTTCTGCCGTGCACCGTTCCATGCAGGTCGCCGAGCCTGGCGGGGACCTGTCTCTGATTCAGGTGGAAACCCAGGAGCCTGGCCCGGGCCAGGTGCGGATCACCGTCGAGGCGTGTGGGGTGTGCCACTCCGACGAGTTGATCACCGCCGGATACATGCCGGGCACCACCTTTCCCGTCACGACAGGGCACGAGATCGCGGGACGCATCGACGCGATCGGCGGCAATGTCACCGGGTGGTCCGTCGGCGATCGGGTGGCGGTCGGCTGGTACGGAGGCAGTTGCGGCCACTGCGACGCCTGCCGGGAGGGCGACGGCGTGCTCTGTCCCGAGCTTCAGGTGCCGGGTGTCGCCTACGCCGGAGGGTTCGCCGACTCCGTCGTGGTGCCGGCCGTCGCCCTGGCCTCGATCCCCGACGAGCTCACGGCGGTGGAAGCAGCGCCCCTGGCCTGCGCCGGCGTGACCGTGTACAACGCGCTGCGCCGCAGCTCCGCGCGTTCGGGCGACACCGTGGCGATTCTCGGTCTGGGCGGCCTGGGGCACCTGGGCGTTCAGTTCGGTTCGAAGATGGGCTTCAGCACCATCGCGATCGCCCGCGGTCCCGAAAAGGCGTCACTGGCTCACAAGCTCGGCGCGTCTCACTACATCGACAGCGCCACCGAGGAGCCGGCCGACGCGCTACAGGCCCTCGGGGGAGCCAAGGTGGTGCTGGCGACGGTGACCGACGCCGCGGCGATGTCCGCGACGGTCAACGGGCTGGGGCGCCGCGGCGAACTCGTCATCGTCGGCGTCGCCATGGCGCCGGTGAAGGTGACGCCCCTGCAGCTCGTGGTCGAGGCCAAGCGGGTGTACGGGCACGCCTCCGGTATCGCGGTCGACACCCAGAACACCCTGAAGTTCGCCGTCCAGAGCGGCGTCCGGGCGTGGACCGAGGAGGTTCCGCTGGAGGAAGCCGGTGCGGCGTTCCAGAAGATGCTGTCCGGCCAGGCCCGATTCCGGATGGTACTGACCACCGGTAACTGAATACTCGTGGGAAGGGATGCCAGGCCGTACCTCTGGGGCCATACCGAAGATGGCAGGTCTGTCGTAGCGCGCCCGCCCGGCGTGTGGTCTGTCGACGGCGTCGAGGCGGAGGGCGTCGAGATCGTCGTGACGCCGTTTCAGGCACCGATGCCCATCATCCAGATCTGAGGAGGAACCGTGGCCGAGAGCTACGATCCCCGCCGCACGGCGATTCTGCTGGTCGATCCCTACAACGACTTCATCGCCGTGGGCGGCAAGCTCTGGCCGCGACTCGAGCCGATGGCCACAGAGGTCGGCCTGCTGGACAACCTGCGTTCCGTGGTCACCTCCGCCCGCGAGGCCGGCGTCCGAGTGGTGTTCGTCCCGCACCGCCGCTGGGAGCCGGGCGACTACGACGCCTGGGCCCACCCGAACCCGACCCAGCGCGGCATCCAGGAGCGGCATACCTTCGCCAGGGGCTCATGGGGCGGGGAGTTCCATCCCGACTTCCAGCCACAGGTGGGCGACGTCGTCATCCATGAGCACTGGGCGCAGAGCGGGTTCGCCAACACCGACCTGGACGCCCAGCTCAAGCAGCACGGCATCACCCACGTGGTGGTCGTCGGCGTGCTGGCCAACACCTGCATCGAGTCCACCGGCCGTTTCGCCATGGAGCTCGGCTACCACGTGACGCTGGTCCGCGACGCAACCGCTGCCTTCCTCCCCGAGATGATGCACGCCGCACATGAGTTGAACGGCCCCACGTACGCCCATGCCATCGTCGACACGGGAGAACTGGTCACCGCGTTGAAGGAGGCTCGGTCGCGATCCTGACCGGGTGACGCCCGGTGGAGCGGCCCAGTCGAGGCGGCACGAGTGGCGGCCACGACTCGGCTCGCCATTCCCCGACTGTGACCTGGGGAGCGGGCCGACCATGCGGGCCGTGCCGTCGGCGCCGGGAGCGGTGGCGACGACGCGGTGACCGGGCGCCGGTCCGCCGAACAGCGTTCTACGCCGCGGTCATGCCCCAACGCCCGGCGCCCAGCAGGTTGAGTTGGTGAGTGTGGAAGGCGCTGAGGGTGCTGCGGTGGCCCACGCTGACGACCATGCATCCGGGCAGGCGTTCGCGGATCAGATGGTACAGCGCGTGCTCGAGGCCTTCGTCGACGGCCGATGTGGCCTCGTCGAGGAAGGCCAGGTGTGGCCGGCTCAGCAGGATCCTGGCGAACCCGAGGCGCTGCTGCTCCCCGGGTGACAGCATGCGGGACCAGTGGACCTCCTCGTCGAGCCGGCACTCCAGGTGGCCGAGCTGCACCGTGTGCAGCACCTCGCGCGCGAGCTCATCCCCGATCAGGTGCGGCGACTCCGGATAGGCCAGGGCGGTGCGCAGGCTGCCCATGGGCAGGTACGGCTGCTGCGGCAGGAACAGCGTGCGTCCGCCGGTGGGCCTGCGGATGGTGCCGTCCGCGTGCGGCCAGAGGCTGGCCAGGCTGCGCAGCAGCGTGGCCTTGCCGCTGCCCGAGGCGCCCTTGACCAGGAGCGCCTGCCCCGGGCTCATGGTCAGCGTCAGGCCTTCGATCAGCGGCTCGTGGTCGGGACGCCAGACCCTCAGGCCCTCGATCACCAGCGCAGCCGGATGGTCGGCGACGGTCGGCGACGGCAGTTGGCGCGAGTCGTGGTTCGCGTCCATCATGGCCGTCAGCCGGTCGAGCGCCGCTCGGTAGCCGGCGAAGGAGTCGTAGGAGTTCCTGAAGAAGGACAACGAGTTGTGCACCTGGGCGAACGCGTCGGCGGTCTGGGTGACGTCGCCGAGCGCGATCGTCCCAGCGAAGAAGCGCGGCGCCTGGATCACGTAGGGGAACACCTGCGCTATCTGGGTGACCGAGTCGTTGAACCCCTGCAGTTTCAGTCTCCGCAGGGCGATGATCCAGGTGTTCTTGATGACGGCGGAGAACCTGGTGGCCAGCGCCGCCCGCTCCACTTTCTCACCGCCGTAGAACGCGATGTTCTCGGAGTGGTCACGCAGGCGGATCAGCGCGTACCGGAAGGACGCGGACAGCCCTTCGCGCAGGAACTCCAGCCTGATCAGCGGGCGCCCGACCCTGAAGGCGATCAGTGATGCCACCAGCACGTAGACATAGGCGAGCACGACCATCGCCCGTGGCACCTCGTGACCGAAGACCGGTATCGGTCCCGACAGCCCCCACAGGATGGCGGTGAACGACACCAGCCTCAAGGCGGCGTCGACCGCGCCGCTCGACAGGTATCGGGACTCCTCGACGAACTGCTGGATGTCTTC
This sequence comes from Nonomuraea sp. NPDC049152, assembly GCF_040648355.1. Taxonomy (NCBI): domain Bacteria; kingdom Bacillati; phylum Actinomycetota; class Actinomycetes; order Streptosporangiales; family Streptosporangiaceae; genus Nonomuraea; species Nonomuraea sp. NPDC049152. The sequence continues at coordinate 17,275 of NZ_JBEZDO010000013.1, forward strand.
CTGGATGCGCTGGTCGGGATTGTCGACCGGCTCTGTCACGAACTGGCCCCGGTGGTAGGCGTGCCCGTTCAACCAGTCGGTGATCATGTGGTCGGTCAGCCAGGCTCGCCAGTGGATGGTGAACCGCTGGGCGATGAGATAGCTGATGAGAGACCCGGCCACGTAGAACCCGGCCAGGACCATGAAGCGCATGATGGAGGACCAGAAGTCCCGCGCGTGCAGCCGTCCCAGCGCCGTGAAGATGTCGTTCAGCGCATACGAGATGAGCACCTGGACACGTACCGAAATGATCGTCAGTGCGAGCGTGAGCAGGACCATGAGGAGCGGCCGCAGGCTGCGCCGGGGATCGAAGTAGGGGAAGGCGAGCCGCCCGAACTGGCGCCCCCACCGCGTGTATCGCGCAAGCAGCCAGACCGCCACGGCGCAGGCGATGAGGGTGACGACGCAGGCGGTGGCCGTCCACATGAGGGAGGCAAACCACTCGTGCCGCCAGTCCAGGCTTGCGGTCATGCTTTCCCCCAATAAGTCCGATTGATGCCCTTTTGTAGAAAGAACAGGTAATGCGTCCCCTTTCATCCTTCTATCCGTGACCCTGATGGCGGTGACCGGCCGGTGGCTCGGTGGCGTCGATGTTTCCGACGACGCCGAGGTCGGGATCGGGATCGACCGGGCCCGTGGATAGCGCATGGAACGCTGAAGTCAGTGATCGCGCTCTCGCATAAGACGCGAAAGTCCTGGCTGGTGTCGAACGACCTGAAGGTTCTCGGACACGGTGCGGTCGACGACGTTCGGGGCGGGTTGTCGAACACGCCCCCCGATTCATCCAGGTGTGGCCGGGGCGCGTCTTGCTCATCCGGGGCCATTCCCTGGCTTACCCCTCCAAAAGCTGGACGACCGCCTGCCGATAGTTGAAGCTGCCGCTCCTGGACTTCGCCGGTGAGGGACGCGAGTGTAGAAGGCAGGACCCCCCACGGCACGACAGCAGCCCCGGTGGCGTACGCAGGCCACCGGCATCGAACGGGGAGGAATCGACGCCGTGGACATGAAGCTCGAGGTCGTGGTGGTGCCGGTCGCCGACGTGGACCGATCCAAGGACTTCTACAAGGCGCTCGGGTGGCGGGAGGACGCCGACTTCGCCGCCGGCGAGGACTTCCGGGTGGTGCAGCTCACTCCCCCCGGCTCGGGGTGCTCGGTCATCTTCGGCACCGGGATCACCTCGGCCGCGCCGGGCTCGATGCAGGGCCTGTACCTGATCGTCGACGACATCGAAGCGGCGCGATCCGAGCTCATCGACCGCGGGGCCAACGTGGGTGAGGTGTTCCATGACGCGGGCGGGGTGTGGCACCACGCCGGGACCGAGGGACGGGTGTCAGGCCCGGATCCGGACCGCACGAGCTACGGCTCCTTTGCCCCGTTCAGTGACCCCGATGGCAACGCCTGGATGCTCCAGGAGATCACCACCCGCCTTCCGGGCCGCTGACCCCGGGCCGGAGCGTGGCGGCCGGGCGGCTGTCCCGCAGGAGGAGTACCGAGATGCACGTGACCTTTGACTCCGCGGCCGATCTGGCCGAGGCCCTGCGCCGCGCGGAGGCCGCGCACGGCCGCCATGAGGCGGAGATCGGGCACCCCGACCCGGACTGGCCGGACTGGTACGCGCAGTACATGGTGCACGAGCAGGCAGGGGACGCCGGTCCTGCGAGCCCGGGCGCGAGCGGGTGAGCACCGTCTCACCCCACCCGGACGGGCGTGCCGCGCTATTTCCCGCGTGATCCGGTACGGCTGCGCCCCAGCCCGAACGCGGCGAGCACGGCCACGGCCAGCGCGGCGGCGATCCAGCCGGCGCCCATGACCGCGACCCATCCCGCCACCGTTCGCTGGACGGCTCTCACGGCGCCGACGATCGGATCGCCGGTCGAGGCACCCGCGAAAACGCGCAGCTCGTACCAGCCGTAGTAGGCGACGTACAGCCCGGCGAGCAGGAGCAGGCCGCCGCCGATCCGCGACACGTACGGCAGGATCCGCCGCAGTCCGCCCACGACCGCGCCCCTGGCCAGCGCGACGGCCAGCGACAGCAGGACGACGACCAGCCCCATGCCGAGCGCGTACGCCACGAAGGCCGCCAGCCCGCCGAGCACCCCGCCGCCGACCAGGGCGGAGGAGACGACAGCGAGGAACGGTCCGACCGTGCACGACAGCGAGGCCACCGCGTAGGACAGCCCATACCCGTACAGCGATCCCATCGACATCGCCGGGCGGCCGGTGGCGAGCTTCGGCGTGCGCGGCGACAGCTCTCTGCCGCTCAGCAGCCACAGCCCCAGGGCGGCGAGGGCCACGCCGATCACGATCGTCAGCCAGGGGAGGTACTCCCCGACCGACACCGCCAGCGGGGTGAGGACCAGGCCGGACAGGCCGAAGACGGTGACGAACCCGGCCGTCATCGCGGCCGAGAGCTTGAGCGCCCGCGTCACCGGGCCGGAGCGAGCGCCCGCGTCGTCGGCGAGGAGCATGGTCAGGTAGGCCGGGAGCAGGGCGAAGCCGCACGGGTTGAACGCGGCCAGGGTGCCCGCGGTGAGGGCGAGCGCGAGCGGCAGGTCGGCGTTCACCACCGTCGCGGTCCCGGCGGGGACGTCGTGCTAGCCGGCCAGCAGCGTCGTGACATAACCGGTCAGCTCTTCGGTGGTGAGCGGCCCCCATTCCCGCCCGGTCGAGCCGTCCGGCCTCATGAACACGAAGGTGGACTGCTCACTGACCCCCAACTTGGTCCACACCACACCCTTGTCGTCGGAGAGCTGCACGATCGTGCCGGTCTTGGTGCTCTGGACGAACTCCTTCATCGCCGCCTCGGTGTCAAGGCCCGCGACACCGATGAAGGCGACGTCACGGAACTTCGCCGAGGCCGCCCTGACCGCCGGCGCCTCGTCGCGGCAGTCCACGCACCACGGCGCCCAGAACCAGAAGACCACATGCTTTCCCGCCAGGCTCTCGCCCTTGAAGGCTTTGCCGTCCAGAGTCCTGGCGGTGAACTTCAGCGCGTCGGGAACCGTCGCCACGGCGGCGGAGGACGCCGGCTCGGCGCGGAGCGCGCCGACCGAGCCGTCCCCCTGCGCTCCGCACGCGGCCGTCAGCAACACGGCGGTCATGAGGACCGCCGCCGTACGGGTCCCCACCACTCCAGCGTAACCCCACGCTCACCTGCCGAGCGTGCGGCGCCTGGCGGTGGCCAGCACGATGAGGCCGGCGTCACGATCACCCGCATGGGCTACGGCGCCATTTCGGTTCAGCCCGGTGCCTTGCGGCTGAGGTGTTCCCAGGCGCGGTATTCCGCGGCGCGGGCCCGATCCATCTCCTGGACCAGATCGTAGGAATGGCCGCCGACGATCAGTCGCAGGGGCGGCTCCGGCAGGTCGACCAGCTCCATGACGACGGGCGCGGCGGTGCTCGGGTCGGGTCCCGCGTCCTCGCCCCACATCTCGGCCAGCCTGGCCCGCAGCGGCTCGTAGGCCGGGTCGGCCTCGGTTGCGGTGGTGCCCGTGGTGAACAACGCGGTGCTGTAGCCTCCCGGCTGGACGATGGTGACCTTGATGCCGAACGGCTCCACCTCCATGGCCAGCGCCTGACTGATCGAGTCGAGCGCGGACTTACCGGCCGCGTAGAAGCCGGTCGAGGCGAAGCCACCGCCCGTGCCCATCGACGTGACCTGAAGGATGTGGCCCGAGCCCTGCGCCCGCAGGTGCGGGACGACGGCCTGGGCGACCCAGATCGCGCCGAACAGGTTCACGTCGAGATGGGCCCTGATCTGCTCCTCCGTGGCTTCCTCGATCATGCCGAGCAGCAGCCCGCCGGCGTTGTTGACCACGATGTCGAGCCGGCCGAACGCGGCCGCCGCCCGGTCCACGCCCTGTTGTACGGCGGCGCGGTCGGACACGTCGAGCGGCAGCCGTACGAGATCGTCCGGATATTTCTGTGCCAGGTCAGCCAGCGGCTCGACGTCCCGCGCGGCGGCCACGACGCGATCCCCGGCCTCCAGCGCCGCCTCCGCGAACGCCCGGCCCAGTCCCCTCGACGCACCCGTGATGAGCCATACCCGAGTCATAAGACTCCCACCTCCTTGAGCGACAACTTGCGAGACGAGACGATACGTCTCGCTCGCATTCACGTCAAGACGAACCGCCTCGTCTCGTTTGCATGGTAAGCTCGACCGCATGTCCAAGCAGCCGAACCCCGCGCGCCGCAGCGAGCGGTCGCGACAGGCCATCCTCACCGCCGCCCGCGAGCTGGTCTCCGAGGTGGGATACGCCAAGCTGTCGATCGAGGCGATCGCCGCGCGCGCCGGCGTGGGCAAGCAGACGATCTACCGCTGGTGGCCCTCCAAGGGTGCGGTGGTCTTCGACTCCATCCTGGCGCTGAGCGAGTCAGGTCCACAGGACGGCATGGCGCTGCCTGACACGGGCGACATCGAGGCCGATCTGCAGGTCGTCATGCGGGCGACGGTGGCCGAGTTCGCCGATCCGGCGTTCGAGGCGCCGATCCGAGCGCTCAACACCGAGATCATCAACGATCCCGACCTTGCCGCGCAGTACCGGGAGAAGCTGGCGGGTCCCGTCCACGAGGCCAAGAAGGCCCGGCTGCGCAGCGCGCAGCGGGCTGGGCAGATCGCCGCGGACGCCGACCTCGACCTGGCGCTCGAGCTGATGTACGCCCCCCTCTACCAGCGCTGGCTGCTGCGCACGGGCCCGCTGACCCCCGAGTACGCCGACGCGCTGGTCGGCCTCGTCCTCAAGGCGCTACGGCCTTGAGCGGTCCCGGGGCTCCTGCCGAACGGCTCTGCCAGGCAGGCCACCTGGACCGCCAGCAGTGACCCTGCGATGCCCGCCACCCCCAAGACCAGCACCGGCCGGGCATGATCAGTGCTCAGTCCGGAGGAGTCGCACAACCTCAGCTACGAGACTCACGATGACGCCTGGCGATCGACCACAGTTGGGGTCGGTCTGCCGCACATTGGTTGATCTCGAAAGGGCCGCCGTAGTTAATAGGTTCCGGCACCTGTCGTCACGAGGTGCCGGAGGGAGTGGCGAATGCAGGGCTGGTTGGCGAACCTGTTACAGGGCGCGCTTTCGGCGGTCATCGGCGGCATCGTAGCGGCGATGACCGCATGGGCCGTCGTGGCAGCGACAAGGCGGTACGAGAGGCAAGCCGCGCTCGAGATCGAAGCCCGGACAAGCGCGATCGAGTTCTTTCTCCTCTTGGCCGACATAGACATACAGCTGACCAAGGCCCTCGACGACGGCGCTGCGTTACCGCGTATAACAGACGGCAAGGATTGGACGGTCAACGCGTTGAAGGCCGAGATCGCCCTGTTCTCTCTCGGCCGGAAGACAGGTAACGCGTTCTCCCAAGAGATCGGCGATTTGAGGCGAGCACTGGAGTTGGCAGAGGGCGATGATCCTCCCAAGGAGGAGCTGGTGACAGCCGCGATGGCAGCGCTGCACGCACTTACCGCTCACCTTGCCGATTGGCTGATGCAAGGACGCCAACGGCCGAATGCCGCGCCGACCAAGAAGTCCTGACAGGATGCGGCTCAGTGCTTGAGGCGGTTCCGGCAGATGCAGCTGCCCGTCGAACGCGGCCCCGCCGTACAGGTCAACGCCGTCGTGCCCGGTCCCTCATGGCCACGGTTTGACACCGGGTGGATGAGGCGGGCCGGGCACGCGGCGTGCGGGCGACGTCGAGGGGCGGCTCGCCGAGCCGGCACGGGTCGCGCTCCCTGCGAGGGAAGAGGGCTGGTACGCCGCAGGGGTGTGCTGACCGTGAGCTGCGGGGCGTCACGGCGCTTGCTGACGGTTCATCTCGGAGTGGCGGTAGCCGTAGGCGAAGTAGATGATCAACCCGAGCACGAACCAGACCGCGAAGCGCAGCCAGGTCGCCGGGCTCAGGAAGGTGATCAGCCATATCGCGAAGACGACGCCGATGGCCGGGACCACCGGCATGCCGGGCGTGCGGAAGGTCCGGGGCAGGTCGGGCTGCCGGTACCGCAGGACGATGACGGCGATGCACACCACGACGAAGGCCAGCAGGATGCCGATGTTGGTGAGCTCGGCCGCCTCTCGGATCGGCAGGAATCCGGCGATGATGGCGGAGATCACGCCGACGATCCAGGTGATACGGGTCGGCACACGGCGCACCGGGTGGAGCTTGGCGAACCAGTGCGGCAGCAGCCCGTCACGGCTCATCGCGAACCACACGCGGGTGACGCCGAGCATGAAGGTGAACATGACGGTGAGGATGCCGACGATCGCGCCGGCCGCGATGACGCCGGCCAGCTTGGACAGCCCGACCGAGGCGAACGCCGAGGAGAACCCGCTCTCGGGGTCGATCTCCCGGTAGTTCTGCATGCCGGTGAGCACCAGCGTGGCCAGGACGTACAGCACCATGGAGATGGCCAGCGAGTAGATGATCGCCTTGGGCATGTGGCGCCGGGAGTCCTTGGACTCCTCGGCGGCCGTACTCATCGCGTCGTACCCGAAGACGGCGAAGAACACCGTGGCCGCGCCGGTGATCGCGCCGCCCACGCCGAACGGGAAGAACGGGGTGTAGTTGGCCGGGTTGATGTAGAAGAAGCCGACCACGATCACCAGCAGCACCACCGCCACCTTCAGCCCGACGACGAAGGTCTCGAACCGCGCGGCGGCCTTGATGCCGAGGTTGAGCATGAACGCGATGAACAGGCACAACACCACCGCGAACAGGTCCACCACCCGACCCGGCCCGGTGCCCGGCGCGCCCAGCATCCATTCGGGCAGATGAATGCCCAGATTTCCGACGAGGAACCCGAAGTAGCCGGAGATGCCGATCCCCACGACCGCGACGATGGCGGTGTACTCCAGCAAGAGGTCCCAGCCGATGAACCATCCAGTCAGCTCGCCCAGGACGGCATAGCCGTACGTGTAGGCGGATCCGGCCTTCGGGATGAGCCCGGCGAACTCCGCGTAGGACAACGCCGCGGCCGCGCTGGCCACGCCGGCGATGAGGAAGGAGACGAGCACGGCAGGCCCGGCCGTCTGGTTGGCGACCGCGCCCGCGAGCGCGAAGATCCCCGCGCCGATGATGCCGCCGATGCCGATCGCGGTGAGCTGCCACAGGCCCAGCGTCCGCTTCAGTTCTCCTTCGTGTTCGCTGGCGATCTGCTCCACCGGCTTGCGCCGGAACACTCCCGAGCCGCCTCCGAACGAATGCCGTGTCGCCATCGTTTCGCCTCCCTGGTCACGACGCTGTCACCTGTGAGGGGAATGATGCGAAAGTACCCGTTTCACGGCCCAGGACTCCCGAAGCTCCTGCGAGAGGTCGCGCCCGCTGGTTCGTCGGGGGTTTGTTGGCGCCAGGTGGTGAGGTCGTTGAGGCGCGGCGTCTGCTTGCCGGGATCGCTCGGGCATGGCAGGACAAGTCCGACCGTTTTAGACTCCTGCGACGAGCTGATCATGCTCGCTCCTTCGTCCCTCTGTGCAAGGAACCATGAGACCGATCTTCGCGGCGACCGTCGCCATCGCCTCCCTTCTGCTGACCGCGCTTCCCCCTACCGCCTCTGCGGCCTCCACGGCGCGGCCGTACTGTAACGAGAAGAACCCGCCAAAGAACCGGTACTACTACAAGCACAAGAACCACTGGGACTGTGTCGGCGAGCACCTCACCTGCTCCAAGGAGCAGCGCGGGGCCTACGGCTACTCGATGAACCACGCCCCGCACAGTCGCAAGCTCAAATGTGTCTTCTGGACGGACGCTTACCGCTGGAAGCCGGTCCGGACGAGTTAGGCGGCTCGCCTGCCATTCGATGATCTTCAGGGCCTCGCGACGAGTCCTCGGCTCGTCGTTCTCCGTCGGTAGACAACGACGAGCCTTCTGACCCCTGACGGCAGCGCCGTGCGCCAGCCCCTGTCCGAGCAGGTCAGCACTGTGCGGCCGCCCTCCTCCTTGATCCTCAGAGCGCTCATGACGACGTGGGCGAACCGGCATCATCACGTCTGCCAGCGCCTCGACCAGGCGCCGGCAGATGGCAGGTCGTCCTACTGCGCCTCCGCGAGCCGGCTCGTTGCCAGGGCGGGTGGTGACGCAGACGTCGCCACAATCGAGCCGGTACGACAGGGCACTTGCCCGCCTTACTCGGATGAGTTAAAAATTACTCATGCAAGTAAGAAAGGCGGGCTCGGTCACCAGCTCCGCCAGACGGCAGCAGATCGTGACGGCCGCGATTCAGACGATCGCCGAGCTCGGCTACCACCAGGCGTCCTTCGCCCGCATCGCCGAGCGCGCCCGGCTGAGCAGCACCCGGATGATCTCCTACCACTTCGACGGCAAGGACGAGCTGATCGGCCAGGTGCTCACCACGGTCTACGCCGACCTGGCGGCCTTCATGACCTCCAGGGTCGGCGCCCAGACCACACCCGCGGCGGCCCTCGACACCTACATCCGCTCGCTGGTGGAGTACATCGGCGACCACCGCGCCGAGATGCGCGCCGCCACGGAGATCTTCCTCAACTTCCGGCCGGAGGGCGGCACGTCCGCCCGGGACGCCGCCACCGACCTGTCGGCCCTGGCCCACATCGAGCGGCTGCTCTCCTGGGGCGAGGACACTGGAGCGTTCCGCCCGTTCAGCACCCGGGTGATGGCGATGGCGATCCAGCGTGCGCTCGACGGCCTGCCGTTCCTGCTGGAGGCGGATCCGGACGCGGACCTGGCCGAGTACGCCGACGAACTGGCCGAGCTCTTCGCCCGCGCCACCGGGGCCGCACGATGAGCCCTCGGTCGAGGGGACTGCTGGTCGCGGCGGTGGACATCGCCGTACCGATCGGCCTGTACTACCTGCTGCGCGCCAGCGGCGTCAGCGACCACGGCGCGCTGCTGGTCAGCTCGCTCGTCCCCGGCCTGAGCATCGTCCTGGCCCTGGTACGACGGCGCCGGCCCGACGGTCTGAGCCTGTTCATGACGGCGATGATTCTGGGTAGCGCCGCGGTGTCTCTGCTCGTCCACGACGATCGCCTCCTGCTGGCCAAGGACGGCTGGTTCACCGCGGTGGCCGGGCTCTGGTTCCTGGCCACCACCCGCGGCGACCGGCCGCTGGCCTTCACTCTGTCCCGCTTCCTGCTGGAGGGGCGCATCGGCCCGAACCGCGAATCGTGGGACGTGCTGTGGGAGCGGCTGCCCGCCTTCCGCAGGATCTGGCGGGTGGTGACGGTGATCTACGGCACCGGCCTGCTGCTCGACGCCGCCGTGCGGATCGTCATGGCCTACACGCTGCCGGTCGACGTCGTGCTTGGCCTCGGCGCCGTGCAGTACGGCGTCTTCCTGCTCCTGATACAGGTCGCCATCAACGCCTATCTGGTGCCCACTGGCCTCTACAACCGCTATTCCAGGCTCTACGCGCAGGAGACCGTCGCGGAGGCTGAGTGATGATCTCTCTGGCTGGTGCTCGTCCCCGGCGAGGGTGTCGCGCCTGACGTGATCCAACCGAGCTCCAAGTGACCTCCTAGTTCGTCGTAGTGGACTGCGTGATGTCCGAAGTCCACGACGACGATGTGGAGTGATCTCCGTTGCAGTTCTCCAGGACCAAGAAGCGGATCGCCGCGCTCATGATCGGGCTGGCCGCCGCCACCGCCATCGGCGGCGCGGTCGCCGCTCCGGCCCACGCCCAGCCCCAGTGGGGTGACCACTGGAACGACGAGCAGGAGTGGCACTCCGGCGACAAGGTCTACTACGAGGACGGCAGGCCCTTCGTGGTGAACATGTGCTGGAGCTACGAGTGGGGGTACCTCCCCTGCGGCCGTTATCTCTAGGCGAACAAGCCGCCCCGCCCTCCCACGACGGGGCGGGGCTGTTTCCTGAGGAGACCCTCCACCTCGGCAGGTGACGCCGTACGGGCGACCGTGGGCTACCGACGCGTATCCCCGGTCAGCGTCTCCAGGAGGTCGCTCCGTGCTGCTCGATACGCGGGATCCAGACGACCGGATGGCGATGCGCCATGGCCCGGTAGAGCACGCGGCGAGGTGCGGGCCGTACCGCGGGGGCTGAGGGGAACCTGCCCTGTGTCGAGCGCCGCCGCCACCCGGCGGAAACCCGATGGACGAGGCGGCCCAGGCGATGCGATAGTCCCGCAGTGACCACGACCGCAGCCTCCTCCGCAGCCATCTCACTGGCCGACGGCCTCGTCCTGCGACAGGCACAGCCCGCAGACCTCGACCAGATCGGCATGCTCCTCGCCGAACGGGGTGAACCGGCCGACGCCCTCGACCACCGGCTGGTCGTCACAGACCCGGACGCCGGTTGGTCGGCCTGCGCCGTGGTCGTCGACGGCGACCGGGTCGTCTCCACCGCGACGCTCCTCGACGAAGAAGTACGCGTCGGCAGCGTCCACCTGCCCGCCGGCCAGGTCGAACTGGTCGCCACCGACCGGGAGTACGAAGGACGCGGACTCGTACGGGCGCTCATGCGATGGGCACACGACCGCTCCGCCGCCCGCGGCCACGTCATCCAGACGATGATCGGGATCCCGTACTTCTACCGGCTGTTCGGCTACGAGTACGCCATCGACATACCTCCGGCGCTGACCGTGCACACCCCACCGCCCGGAGAGGGAACACCCGCGCTCCGCGCCGCCCTGCCCTCCGACATCCCCGCCATGGCAGCCCTGCAGGACACGGCCCAGAACGGGTTCGACGTGGCAATGCCACACTCGGCGGCATGCTGGCGATGGCTGCCGGCGCACGAGGCGAGCACCGTCTGGGTCCTGGAGGACGGCGACACCGTCGTCGCCACCGGACGCACCACGCCACCCGACGACCAGGTGCTGCTGGCCGAGGCCGCCGCACTCGACGAGACGGCGGCACGGGACCTGCTGCGCGGTGTCGCCGCCCTGGTACCCGGCAGCCGGCCGCGAGTCGTCCATCGGACCGGCACCGTGACCGCCGCCGCCTGGCAGGAGTTCCTCGACCACGAACCGCGCGCGCAGGCGGAGCAGTACTACGTCCGCATCCCGGACGTCGCGGCGCTGCTCGACCGGCTGCGGCCGCTGCTCTGGCACCGCCTCACCACGGCCGGGGTGGATCGCACCGGCCGCGACATCGTCATCTCCACCTTCGGCGCCCACTATCGGATCCCGGTCCACGCCGACGGCCTCGGCGAGGTCGTCACCGGCGGCGCGATGCAGGGGCCTGGAGCCGTGGGAGGCGCCGGAGTGGCACCTGACCACCTGCCCGCCCTGCTGTTCGGCCCGCACGGAATCGAGGGGCTGACCCGGATCAGGCCCGACGTCTACGCCGGGGAGGAGGAGCTGTTCCAGGCGCTCTTCCCGCCACTCACCGCCGATGTGCTCACTTACTACCTGCCGTACTAGGAGTGCTTTGTCAGGTGGTCAAGGCAGCCGCCGCCGGCAGAGGGTCGGACGGCGGGTCGATTCCGGCCAGTACAGTACGTGGAATGGCGAACCTACGGGAGCAGATTCTCGCTGAACTTGGCGTCAAGACGACCATTGTCCCCAAAGTCGAGATTCGGCAACGGGTCGACTTCCTCAAGGACTACCTGCGGTCGACCCCGGCCAAGGGCTACGTGCTCGGGATCAGTGGCGGCCAGGACAGCACGCTGACCGGCAGGTTGTGCCAGCTCGCCAGTGAGGAGCTGCGTGCCGAGGGGCATGAGGCCACCTTCGTCGCGGTGCGGCTGCCCTACGGCGTGCAGGCCGACGAGCACGACGCGCAGATCGCGCTTGAGTTCATCCGGCCCGACCGGTCGATCACGGTGAACGTCAAGCCGAGCACGGACGCCGTCGCCGCCGAGGCGGCGCTCGGCTTGCGGGAGCTGCTGGGCGATGAGCCCAAGCTGCGGGACTTCGTGCGCGGCAACATCAAGGCCCGCGAACGCATGGTGATCCAGTTCTCGATCGCCGGTCAGCTGAGCCTGCTCGTCGTGGGCACCGACCACGCGGCCGAGGCGGTGACCGGGTTCTTCACCAAGTACGGCGACGGCGGTGTCGACATCACGCCGCTGACCGGACTGACCAAGCGCCAAGGCGCCGCCCTGCTGCAGGAGTTGGGCGCACCACCGAGTGTCTGGGAGAAGGTGCCGACCGCCGACCTCGAGGACGACCGGCCCGCGCTTCCGGACGAGGTGGCGCTCGGCCTGACGTACACCCAGATCGACGACTATCTGGAAGGTCTCGACGTCACGCCGGACCTGGCGGCGAAGGTGGAGGCGCTCTACCTCGCGACCCGGCACAAGCGGGCGGTTCCGGTCACCCCACTCGACGACTGGTGGCGGCGTTGATCTCCCGGCTCGCCGAGCCGGGCCAGGACGTGGTGGTCGACTTGCCGTCGGGTGGCGATCGGTCGTCGGCACCGGCGGCATCCTAGTCCGAGGCGAGGTCGCGGCGGCGGAAGCCGTACAGGCCGAGGATCGTCAGCGCCGCGGCGAGTGCGAGCAGCACCACCGTGGCCACCGGGGCGAACGACCCCAACGGGTGCCACGGAAGGTGGGACAGCACCGACGTGTTCACCAGCCATCCCGGCACGCCCCAGTAGGACCCCAGGATCTGGACGAACCCGCTGTACACGAGCACGGCCCAGGCCACGCTGATGGCCCGCGGGGCGAGCCCGAGCAGCGCGGCGGGGACGGCGAGCAGCACCAGCACCTCCGGGATGCGGATCAGGCTCGCCCAGATGACCTCGCCGACGAGGCCGACATCGCCGGTGGATACGGCGGCGCCGACGCCGAGCGCGGCGCCATACACCGCCAGCAGTGTGACCGCGGCGAGCGCGGAGATCAGCAGGGACGACCCGAGCCACGTCGATCTGCCGGTCGGCCCTGCCAGCACTGGACCGATACGGCCGCGCACCTCCTCCGCCCGGAGCCGGACGACCGACAGGACCGCGAAGACACCGGTGTAGAGGGAGCCGGTGAACACCATGAGGCTGACCCAGGCTCGCCCGAAGTCCGCCCCGGCGAAGATGGGGAGATCGGTGTTCGACATGCCGCCGGTCATGCCGCCCAGGACGAGGCCGACGGCGAGAAACGCGGCTCCCCACCAGCCGATGGCTGCCTGCTGGAGCCGCAGAGCGAGCGTGAACGGCGAGCGCAGCCAAGAAGGTGCCGAGGCCCGGCCGGGACGCGGGGCCACCAAGGCGGCACCGAGATCCCTGCGGCCCGCCAGGGCGTAGGCGCCCGCGACCAGGAGCCCGGTGACAAGAGCGGAGATGCCGAGCGGCCACCAGCGCTCGTCGGTCAGCACCCGGGTCTGCTGTGACCAGCCGATCGGGGACAGCCAGAACAGCGGACCGCCCTCCTGGCTCTGCATCGCTCCCGCGCCACGGAGGATCCACGCTACGAAGAGGGCTACGCCCGCGAGCCCGCTGGCGCCTCTTGGGTGCCCGGTGATCTGGGCGGTGACCGCGGCGACCGCGGCGAACACCAGCCCGGCCGCGGCGAGGGACGCGCCGAACAGCAGCGCGCTGCCGGTGGGAAACCCTATGCTGATCGCCGCGGCCGCGGTGAAGACCGCGAGGACGGCGTTGCCGATCGAAGCGACGATCAGTGCCGCGGTGAGCTGGGCATGCCGGCCCACGACGGCCGCCCTGATGAGTTCGGCCCGGCCTGTCTGCTCTTCCGCCCGGGTGTGCCGGGTGATGAGCAGCGTGTTCATCAGCGCGGCGGCCAGCAGGAACTCGACCCAGTAGGCGGCGAGGAAGTATCTCTGCGAGGTGACTTCGCCGAAGAGGGGCCCGGCAAGCACCCTCATGAACGAAACTCGGATCATCTGCGCGGCTTCGGCCATGGCCTCCGGCGTCGGGACGACCGTGGTCACGGCTGCGTAGTAGAAGCGCGGGACGAGGACCGTGATGGCGAGCACCCAGATGGGCAGCTTGATCCGGTCGCGGCGCAGCGCCAGCCGTACCATGGCGCCGGTGCCGGTCAGGTGGCTGCTCGCCGCCCTCGATCCGGTACGGCCGCGCGCCGGGGAAAGCGTGGCGGTCATGCCGCCTCCTTGATCCCGTAGTGCCGGAGCATGAGCTCCTCGAGCGTCGGCGGGTGGCTGACCAGCGAGTGGATGCCGAAACCGGTGAGGTGCCGGACAGCGGCGTCGAGGTGTTCGGTGTCCACGCTGAACCGCACGCTTCGGCCCTCGGTCTTCGCATGGTGGATGCCGGGCAGCAGGTCGAGGCCGTTGACCGGGGTGGCGGTGTCGGCCACGATCGTCGTCCGGGTCAGGTGCCGCATCTGCGCCAGGGTCCCCGACTCCACGACCTTCCCCTCCCGGATGATGGTGATCCGGTCGGAGAGGGTTTCGACCTGGGCGAGGATGTGACTGGACAGCAGGATGGTGCGGCCGGTGGCTTTGGCTTCCGCGACGACCTGCTGGAACACCGCCTCCATCAGCGGGTCCAACCCGCTCGTGGGCTCGTCCAGGATCAGCAGCTCCACGTCGGCGGAGAGGGCGGCGACGAGGGCGACCTTCTGGCGGTTGCCCTTGGAGTAGGTCCGCGCCTTCTTCTTCGGATCGAGCTCGAACCGCTCGATCAACTCGTCCCTGCGCCTTCTGTCGAGCCCGCCGCGTAGGCGGCCCAGCACGTCGACGGCCTCTCCTCCGGTGAGGTTGGGCCACAGCTCCACATCGCCCGGCACGTACGCCAGCCGCCGGTGCAACGCGACGGCGTCGGCCCATGGGTCGCCGCCCAGCAGCCTGGCGCTGCCGGAGGTGGCTCGCATCAGGCCCAGCAGGATGCGGATGGTGGTGGACTTTCCCGCTCCGTTCGGGCCGAGAAAGCCGTGCACCTCGCCGGTGCTTACGGTGAGGTCGAGCCCGTCGAGGGCGCGTGTCGGCCCGAAGGCCTTGACGAGCCCGGAGGTGGCGATGGCAGGGGTCATGGGTGTCTCCGATAGCGGGTCTGTTCGAGCATGGCGAGGAGGCGACGCTCGCTCTCATCGCGGGTGAAGGTGCCGGAGCGCGTCAGGACAAGGACGGCCTGGCCGGCGTCGGGGGGAAACCGCCCCCGGTCCTGCGCTTCGGTCAGGACCGCGGGGCCTGTGTCGCTATTGGGCTCATCGAGCGAGGCCGGTCACTCGTGCGTCGAATTCGCGGTCCGGGAGGAACCTCTTGAGGCTGAGAAGATTTTCGGCCTGCCAGCCCACGACGTAGCGGGTTTCCGGCCGGGGCGACTCGATGGCCTCCCGGATCGCCGTCGCGACGACTCCGGGGTCCGAGGCTTGGTCGCTCTCGCTCACCGACACCTCGGCCGCGCGTGCCATGACCTCGGCCATCTGCCGGTAGGCCCCGTTTCCAGAGATCTCCCGCAGTTGCCGGGCGGTCCCGGCCTCGAAATCGGTCTTGATGATGCCGGGCTGGACGACGACGACGTCGATGCCGAACTGTCCTGTCTCCATGCGGAGCGTGTCGGAGAAGGCTTCCAGGGCATGCTTGGAGGCGTAGTACCAGGCGCCGAGCGGCAAGGCGAGCTCGCCGCCGATCGAGGACACGTTGACGATCGTGCCCGATCGCCGTTGCCGCATCCGCGGCAGGACAAGCTGGATCAGCCGGGCCGGTGCGTACAGGTTGACCTCGAACTGGTCGCGCGCCATCTCCAGGGGCGTGTCCTCGACCGCGCCGTGTACGACGGCTCCCGCGTTGTTCACCAGGACGTCGATCCGCTGGTGTTCGTCCAGGATGGTACGGACGACCCGCTGGAGGTCTTCTTCCTTGGTCACGTCCATCGGCAGGGCGTGACCTCCCGCTTCGCTGATCGCCGCCATCTTGTGCACGCGCCGCGCCGCGCCGTACACGATGTGGCCGGCGCGCAGGAGCTCGAGTGCGGTGGCGTGGCCGATGCCGGATGAGGCGCCGGTCACGAGGCAGATCTTGGCAGCCATGCCAGGGGTCTCCTTGCGACTCGAAGGGCGGGGTCCGCAGGAGGGCCGTTCCAGAGCGTCCGATAGCTCAGCGGACGCTCTTCGCGGAGCTGTGCGCGTCCGGGAGGAGGATCGGAGGGGCGCTCCGTGGCGCGCTCGGTCGGCAGCGCGGGCGCCGGATGTGGCTGGGTCATGTCGGTTCTCTCCGCGAGAACGGCCATCGTTCACGCATAGGGAAAGCTACGGATGCGTTCACGGATTCGGCAAGTTAGGAATGCCGTTGTCGCAGCTCAGAGGCATGAGACTGGCGCAACGACCTTGTCAGCAAATGCAACAGTCCTCCCTACGGTGTCGCAATCGAGCAGGCCCGGAGACATACTTGTGCCGGCGCGACGAGGAAAGGGCCGGGAGGACGCATGCCGGGAGGCCACCTGACGTTCGAGGACCGCCGCAAGATCGCCGAAGGGCTGGCGGAAGGGCTCACCTACGCGGAGATCGCCCGCCGCCTGGCGCGGCCGCGGTCGACCATCGGCCGCGAGATCGCACGCAACGGCGGCCCCCATGGCTACCGCGCGGCGCGGGCGCAGCAGGCGACCGGATGGCGCGCCCGCCGCCGGCCGAAGCCGCCACTGGGTGTGCCGGCCACCGCGGACGCCGAAGGGCGTGACCCTCAGGCGGTACGGGAATTCGAGCAGAAACTCACCGGGGTGCTGGCAGGGGTTCCGCCGATGGCGGCCAGGGTGATGGTCTGCCTGTTCACCAGCGATGCCGGCAGCATGACCGTCGCCGACCTGGTTGAACGGCTGCGGGTCAGCCCCGCGTCGATCTCCAAGGGCGTCGGTTGGCTCGAGCGAGTGGGACTCGTCGAACGCGAGCGGGACAACCGGCGTGAGCGGTACTCCATCGACACTGACGTCTGGTACCGCGCGTGGTTGGTGGGCACCCGGTCGATGGCGCTGTGGGCCGATACCGTCCGGGAAGGCGTCGACGTCCTCGGTGTGCAAACCCCGGCCGGCACCAGGCTCAGGACCGCGAGCCGCTTCTTCGAGCTCCTCAGCCGCGACATGGAGCAGGCGGCCGAACATTACCGGCAGACCTTCTCCGGCACCGGGGACGTCACGCGCTGAACGGCCTGACGCTCCACAGGTCCTGCTGGTCAGCCGGGGATCGCGACCAGGGGGTGATGCCTGGGAACGGCGCAGGCGCGCGGAGATCGCTTCCGAAACGGGAGTGATCTTTTCCTGGCCCGTTGCTACGGTCTGGGCATGCATGAGCTGGTCTACCCTCCCAAACCCCAGCCCGGCGACAAGGTGGCGGTGCTGTCTGCCTCCGCCGGCCTGCCCGAGTTGTTTCCCCTCCCCTTCGAAGCAGGGCTCCAGCGACTACGCGACGACTTCGGCCTGATCCCGGTGGAATATCCCACCACGCGGCGCATGGGCGCGACGGCGATCGATCGGGCCGCCGACATCAACGCCGCGTTCGGTGACCCCGAGATCAAGGCGATCATCGCCAGCATCGGTGGTGAGGATCAGATCACCGTGACGCCGCATCTGGACGGCGAGTTGATCCGGGCCGATCCCAAGCCGTTCTTCGGCTACAGCGACAACACCAATCTGCTGGCTTACCTGTGGAACCTGGGCGTTGTCGGCTATCACGGCGGCTCGGTGATGTGCCAGTTCGGACGCTGCGGTCAGATGCATCCGCTGAGCGCGGACTCGTTGCGGGCCGCGCTGTTCACCTCTGGTGAGTTCGAACTCAGTCAGAGCGTCGAATATGGCGATGTCGACATGGACTGGCAGGATCCCAGGTCATTCGAGTCCGCCCCGCCCATGGAGTCCTGCGCGGGATGGTCTTGGCACCGTCCCGACCGCGTCGTGGAGTCAGCCACCTGGGGCGGCAATCTGGAGATTCTGTCCTGGCTCTTGATGGCCGACCGGGACATCCCAGCTGCCGAGACCTACCAGGGCATGATCCTTCTGCTGGAGACCAGTGAGGAGTTGCCCTCGGCCCGCGAGGTCTTCTGGATTCTGCGCAACATGGGTGAGCGTGGTCTCTTGCAGCAGTTCCCCGCCATCTTGTTCGCCCGCCCCAAAGCCTGGTCCTTGCAGCGGCAGAACGACCCCGCCGAGAAGGCCGCCTACGCCGAGCAACAACGCGAGGCCGTCCTGCGGGCCCTGTCCGTCTATGCCCCCGAGGCGATGGTGGTCTTCGATGTGGATTTCGGTCATACCGACCCGCAACTGGTGATCCCCTACGGGGGTCGGGTCCGCATCGACGGGCCGGCTCGACGGATCATCGTGACGTACTGATCGGAAAGCCCGCGACGGCGAAGCCTTCGGGGTCGGCGATGTGGGCTTCCACGGGGCGGGTGCGTGGCCGCCCGCGACTCCGCTCGCACCCCTCCGGAGGTTAGGCGGGACGCCATCAGGCATGATGACTCTGAGTCAAGAATCGCGTGCGAAAGGTGAGCGTTTCGATGGACGATGAGGTGCGGGCCGGGTCCGTGATGCTCACCAGCGACTGGATGGCCGTGATCCGGTGCAGGGAGCGCGCTCAGGCGGACGCATACCTGGACGATCCCTGCGCCGCCGCCTTCGTCACCTCGGAATCCGAGGCCAGCTACGACGAGATCCGCAGCAAGGGCCTGCCGTCGGAGGTGGTGCCGATCAGAGGGCGGCTCGGCGACCTGACGCTGCTCGACTCAGACGTACGGCAGGCGGTGTGCCTGGGCTCGGGCACCGATTCCCGCGCCTACCGGCTGCCGCTCGACCAGGGCTTCAGCTACTTCGAGGTCGACCTGCCCGGCCAGCTCGCCGGCAAGGCGGAGTTGCTCGGCGCGGCCGGGTTCACCGCCAGATGCCGGGTCGAGGTCGTGGAGGCGGACCTGCGCGAAGACGACTGGACGGCCGCGCTGCTCGCCGCGGGCTTCGATCCCGGGCAGCCGGTGCACTGGATCGCGGAGGGGCTGTTCTACTACCTCACCAAGCCGCAGGGGCGGGCACTGGCCGAGGCCATGAGCGCGATGTCGGCGCAGGGCTCGCGCCTGACGTTCGACGGGCCGCACGACCGGTTCCTCACCGATCCCGCCCGGCAGGACTTCCTGCGGCAGATGAGTGAGCGCGGCTCGCCGTTCGTCGGCTCGTTCGACGACCCGGTGGAGTGGCTGGCGCCCTACGGCTGGCTGGCGCAGGCGGCGCTGCACGGCGACATCGCCGAGGGCCGCTGCGACTGGCTGCCGCCGCTGCCCGACCGATTGCGGGCCATCATCCAGGACGTCTGGTTCGTGCGCGCCCGACGGGCCTGACGTCATTCGGGCCGGTTCGCCCAGATGCCGCGCACGTGCTACCGCAGGGGTCGACATGACCGAGCCCGGCGGTCCGGCCACCGCGGGCGCGGGCGGCAACGAGCTGCCGGTGGTGGCCGATCGGCACAGGGCACTTCCATCGTCGAGAGCTAGGCGCTCAGCACCTTGCGGAGCAGCTCGCCGAACTCGGCGGGGTGCGTGCTGAGGCCCGTGTGCCCGCCGGGGAAGTGGATGAGCTCCGTGCTGAACCGCTCGGCCAGGAAGGCGGCGGAACGGTACGGCAGTTCGCCGCGCGAGTCCGCTCCGCCCGCGAGCACGAGCCGGTCCGACAGAGCCTTCAGGCGATCCACGTCGGGGGCGTAGGCCATGAAGCTCGGCACGATACGCCCGATGAAGTAGGGCATATTTGCCATCGTCCGCTCAGCTCGCGCCGTCACCTGCGGCGGTAGCTCGGTTGCCGCCTGGGCGTCGACGGGATCGGCGCCGGGCCGTCTGAGGCCTGCCGCGAACACGGCCGCCGCGGGCATCAGCCCGTCCCGGTGGAACGTGTCCTGGACACGGGCGAGCAGCGCGCGATGCTCGACGGCGTCCGGCAGCACCTCCACCACGGGCGGCTCGTGCGCCACGACGCGTTCGATCCGCTCGGGATGGGTGGCGAGCAGGTGCAGTGCGACGATCGCACCCGAACTGCAGCCGACCACGCGGGCGGGCGCGTCTGGAGACAGCAGCTCCAGCACCCGGAACGCGTCGTCGGCGTGCTGCGCGACCTGCTGTTGGGCATCAAGGTCGTCCAGCGGGCTGCGGGACAGGCCGCGTGGGTCGTAGGCCGCGACTGTGTAGTCGGCGGCCAGGTCGTCGGCGACGCCGTCAAAGGAAGCCGCGCCGCCCGCGCCGCCGGGGATCAGCAGCAGGAGTGGGCCCCTTCCGCGTACCTCGTAGTGCAGGGTGGCGCCGTCCACGCGCAGGCGGCCGGTGGTCGGGCTGGTCATGCCGGGTCTCCTTCATGGTGTGCGGGCCAGTGCTCCAGGAGGGTGTGCAGGGCATCGAGGCCGCGGATCCAGGAGTCCTCGGCTGGACGCGCGTGCGCGAACCCGCCCGCCGCCTCGAGGCCGATGAAGCCGTGGATCATGCTGCGCAACAGTCGGACCGCGTCGGTCAGGTCAGGCTCGTCCAGTGCGTAGGCGCGCAGCATGCTGTAGGTCAGCTCGACCGCGCGTCGTGGCCCGAGCGCCTGGGCCAGGAGCTCGGGATCGATCTGTATCGGGGTCTGCGTCGCCGTGTACCGGCCCGGGTGGTCGTGGGCGTACTTCCGCCAGGCGTTCGCGAACCCCACCAGCGCGTCCCTTCCGGCCCGCCCGGCCGTGGCCTCCGCGATGCGGATGGTCTTCTCGTCCGCCGCCAGCAGTGCGATCCGCCCGCGCAGGTCCTCCAGGTTGCGGACGTGCGCATAAAGGCTGGCGTCTTTCACCCCGAGTCGTCGCGCCACCGCTGACATGGTCACGTGGTCGAGCCCGACCTCGTCCGCCAGCTCGGCACCGGCGAGCGTCACCCGATCCGCCGTCAACCCGGCCCGCGCCATGTGCACCGTCCTTCTCCTAGAGCCATTCGACTAGAACTAACAAGACTAGTTTTTACCTTGGGTCCCTAGGATTTGGCAAGTGCGCCGCATGCCGACCGGAACGGCCCGTCCACCAAGGCGCCCCGCACCGCAGGAGATCGACCTGCGCAGGCAGGGACGGGACAGGCCGTCGCCGCGTTCGCCGCCTACCTCCAGACTTCTCTTGCCTTGCGGCGCTCAGGGTGCACAGTGAGGGTGTGGGGCTTGCTCTTCTGAGGGCGTTCTTCGTGGTTCACTGGGCGCTGCCGAGTGCGGCGGCGATCGCCGCAGGTCTGTTGTTCGACCACCATCCCCTCCTGGTGGCCGGGGTGGCGCTGGCCGGCGTGGCGTTGCGGCCCGTCCACACGGGGCCGATCCTGCGGACGGTGGTCGTGGTGCTCATGCTGTCGCCGTTATGGTCGGCCTCACTCGAGCTCTACAAATGGATGGTGACCAAGGTCATCGATGGCTGGGAGTTCATCGGCACGTTTCCGTCGATCTTCCTGCGGATCCCCAGCCATCTGATCTACATCGTCCTCTTCCTGGTCGTCGCCACCGTGGGCGGATTTCTCCAGGTCACACTCATCCTCGCTCCGCTGTTCGCGCTCATCGGGCTGGAGAGCCGTGGCCGGCAGTCCTCACGAGACAGGCAGGCCGGGCGGATCATGGCCCTCCTCGAAGATCCCACCGGAGGGCCACCGCCGCGCTTCTCGCTCTACCTGCGGCCGTTCGCGACGACCGGCCACCTGGCCAGCAACGCCGTGGGCGTGCAGGCGAGCGCCACCGAGCAGCCCGGCAACATCCAGACCGACTTCGAGGCGATCCTGGCCGCCGGCTTTCCCGCCCACCTGCCGTTGATCGCGCTCGGCCGGCCGGGCACGCTGCTGTCCACCCAGCCCGAAGGCGTGTACACCTGGCCGGTCAACCGCACGTGGGACATCCCCGGCACCGGCAAGGTGGCATGCACGGAGGACGACTGGCAGGACAAGGTCAAGCTGCTCGCCAGACAGGCCGAGCTGATCGTGATCGTCCCGCTGGCCTTCGCCGGGACGCTCTGGGAGATCAGGTGGCTGCACAAGAACCGGCTGCTGGACAAGTGCGTCTTCGTGATGCCTGCGACCATGGCGGGCGCGCGCGACTACTCCCCTGCCTGGAAGAAGACCACGCGGGTGCTGCGATCACTCGGCGTCCGCCCGCCCGCCTACCAGGAGTCGGGGCAACTGCTCATGGTCGTGGAGGGCGAGAAAGTGATGCGGTCGCTGCCGTCCTTCGTCCACGCTCCGCTGCCGCGCGCCACCGCGCTGCTGCTGCAGTTCGCGTTCCTCCGCCAGAGACGGCGGAAGCTAACGGGAGATCGACGATAGTCGTCCCCGCCGGCACGCGGCGGCCGCCACCACCTGGCTCTGCACCGTCCACCCAACGTCCAGGCCCGACCGTCGACGTCGTCCGTCCTCGCTTCACTCCTGGGCGCTCCAGGTTGACCTGCGACTCGACGACAGCGGCCGGCAACGATCAGGAAGCGCCAGAAGCGCCCCAGGCGGGCGGAATCTGGATGCCGTGGGCTCGGAGTCGAGAAAAGATCAGGTCTCGAAGCTCACGCCGAGCGGCCGTGTCGGGATGTCCCGCCCGCTCACCGATTGCCGCCCAGCGCTCGAGGACGTCGACCGTGAGAAGCCATTGGGCGATCGTGAGTTTGGGTTTCACGATCTCATCCGGCGGCGGCCACGTGCCGGAGCCGGGAACACCGGGTGTCCAGCGGGCGATCTGATCCCAACCGGCCCTTCGGACGCTGCGCGCAAGATCGGCCCGCCGGCGGTCGCCGCCCACTGTCTCGACGTCGGCGTCGTGGTCCATGCATGCGTCGACGAGACCCCACTGACGGAGGGGCATCGTGATGATGAGGCCGACACTCATGACGGCATGGTGTCGAGATAGCACGAGAGCGGTCAAGGCGGTCCAGGAATGGCCAGGCGGTGGCGAACCGCTCAGCACCGTGAGAGTCGGCAAACGTGCCCTGCCGTGTTGGTCATGAGTGTTGTCCTCTCAGAGCAGGCAGGTTCAGATGGCGGTGCGGCCGCCGTCGACGGCGACGGTCGCACCGGTGACGTAGCCGGCCTTCGACGAGGCGAGGAATGCGACGACCTCGGCGATCTCGGCGGGCTCGGCCGCGCGCTTCATCGCGGTGGTCTCAGCGAGCGCGTCGAACAGGTCGCGGGCCGCGGCCCGGGTGTAGACCGGGCCGGGGCAACGGTGTTGAAGCGGACGCCGCGGCCGCTGTACTCGGCCGTCCAGCCTCGCGTCAGTGACGCCAGCGCGGCTTTGGTCGCGCCGTACGCGGCGCCGGTGGCCAAGCCGAGGCTGCCGGCCATGCTGCCGATGTTGATCACGCTGCCCGATCCCTTCGCCGCCATCGCCGGGGCGAACGCGGCCACGAGGAAGAACGGGGCCCGGACGTTGCTGGCGAACATCGCGTCGTAGTCGGAGACCTTCAGGTCCTCGGTCGGCGCCCAGACGGCCTGCCGGCGTCGTTGACCAGGACGTCGATCTCGCCGACCACCGCGGCGAGCCGGTCGATGCCGGCCGGGTCCTCGAGGTCCGCCTCGACGAACCGGGCGTGGCCGCCGGCCGCGGTGATCTCGTTGACGGTCTCGGCGCCGCGCTGGGCGTCGCGGCCGGTCACGACGACGGACATTCCATCCGCGGCCAGCCGCTTGGCGACCGCCCGGCCGATGCCGGACGTGGCCCCGGTGACCAGGGCGGTGAGGGGGTGCGGGTCGAGGTTTGTGCGCTCCATGGACATGGGATGCACCTTTCGGAATTGTTATCCAGACCGGCCTGTCTGGCAACAACTTCAATCTAGACAGACCCGTCTGACTGTGTCAATGAAAGCCTGCGGTCGATTGAAGACAGACGGATCTGTCTGCTACCGTGCGAGTATGTCCAAGAAGGCGCTCTCACCGCGGGAACGCAGCGCGGCAGCGCGGGCGAGGCTGCTAACCGCCGCCAACGAACTGTTCTACGCCGAGGGTGTGCATTCGGTCGGGATCGACCGAGTCATCGAGCACGCCGGAGTCGCGAAGGCAACGCTGTACAGCGCCTTCGGCAGCAAGGACGGCCTGGTCCGCGCCTACCTCCAGGCCCGGCACACCGCGACCGCCGAGCGCATGACACGCGAACTCGAAGCCCGGTACGACACCCCGAAAGAGCGCCTGGTCGGCGCGTTCGAGGTACAGGGTCTGTCCTTCACCGAGCCCGGTTTCCGCGGCTGCGCGTTCATCAGCGCCAGTGCCGACGCCCCACCTGGCGGTGTCGTCGAACAGGCCGCGCAGGACTACCGCACCTGGCTTCGCGACCTGTTCTTCGACCTCGCCCAGCAGGCAGGCGCCAAGGACGCGAAGGCGCTCGCCCAGCAACTGGTACTCCTCTACGACGGTGCCGGGATCAGCGCCTGGCTGGACCGCGACCCCAGCGCCGAATCAGCAGCCCGCACCGTAGCCGCCGCAGTAGTCGACGCCGCGATCCCAGCCTGACCAGCCCACGCTGACCGCGATCGCCAACCCCCCATCCAGGCGACGGGCGTCGCACGTGAGCTTCGACGGGCTTGTGCTGCGGGTTGGCGAACTGTCGGTCGTCGCGGGGCAGGGGGTGGCCGCGTGGCCGGCCGGTTTGCCTCAATGGACGGCACGCCGGGATTCGTGCCAGGTGTCGCCGACGGGTTCGGCCGCCATGTTCCAGCTCCACGAGGTCGTCGGCGTGATACGCAGGAAGAGGCCGGGGCCGATCATGCCGACCCGCTCGACCGGCTGCTCGGCGTGGCCGTAGACGCGGATGCCCCGCGCGACGAACGGGTCGAAGGAGACCAGGTCGTCGACGACCAGGGCGACCTGGTGGTTGCCCGCTCCGACGTTGCGGAACTTGCGGGTGCCGACGACGGTCTCCCCCGAGCCGCCGATCCAGAAGTGCGTCCCGTCGAACTCGAACGCGACGGGAACGACGTCGGGCTCCCGTCGGCGGAGCGGGTCGCGAGGCGCGCGAGCGGCTGCGAGCGCAGGTAGGCGAGCTCTTCCTCGGTGAACGACATGCAGGGCCCCTCCTTCAGCGCGGCGGCGCTCCGGCCAGCAGGCGGGTGAGGAAGTCCTCGACCGCCCGTTCCGCCTTCTCCGTCTTCCCCGTCCGCGCCACCAGCAAAGCGATCTCGTTGATCGCCGCCAGCAGCATGTGCGCGTAGACCTCCAGGTGGTCGTCCTGGACGGCCTTGGTGGCCCGTAGTGCCCCCTTGAGCATGCCGAAGGCGTGCCGGGCCTCGACCTCGCGCCACTTCTCCCAGCCGAGCACCGAGGGGGCGTCGATCAGGACGATCCGCTGGATCACCTGCTCGCTCGCCAGGCGGATCCACGCCCGCGCGCCCTGGCGCAGCGCCTCCTCCGCGTCGGCCGCGCCCTTCACCGCCTCGGCGATCTCGTGGCCGACCCTCGTCTCCACCGCCTCGAGGACCGCCTCGAACAGGGCGTCCTTGCCCGCGTAGTGGTGGTAGAGCGCGCCCCTGCTCAGGGCCGACTCGTGCAGGACCATCTCGATCGAGGTGCCGTCGTACCCGTGCTCGGCGAACAGGCGGGTGGCGATGGCAAGGACCCTGTCGCGAGTGGCGGCGCCGCGCTCTGCCTTGAGGTTCATGCCAACACTCTAGACAACCGACCGACGGTCGGTTATTTTCTAGACCGACAGTCGGTCTGTAATGGAGGAGACTATGAGAACTCGCCACGGAATCTCCTACATCGACGAAGGGCAGGGGCCTGTCGCCCTGTTCGTCCACGGGGCGGGCACCAACTCGAGCCTGTGGGCCAACGCCATCGCCGGACTCCGCGCCGAGCGCAGGTGCGTGGCCTTCGACCTGCCCCTGCACGGGCGGAGCGAGGCGAGGGACGACCTGTCCCTCCCCTCGCTGGCCGAGGTGATCGAGGAGGTATGCGCCGACCTCGACCTCGGTACGGTCGACCTCGTCGCCAACGACAGCGGCGGCGCCATCGCGCAGGTCTTCGCGGTCAGGCATCCCGAACGGCTGCGCACGCTCACGCTGACCAACTGCGACGTGCACGACAACCTGCCGCCCGAGGCGTTCAAGCCCACGGTCGAGCTCGCGGAGCGGGGAGAGCTCGCGCCACTCATCGAGACGCTGATCGAGCAGCCCGCGCTCGTGGTGCGGAGCGCCTTCGGCGCGAGCTACGAGCGCATCGGCGACCCCCAGGCGCTGGTCGACCGGTTCCTCCGGCCGATCTTCAGCGACCCCGAGCGCGGACGCGGCTTCGAGCGGTTCCTGGCCGGGCTGGACGCCAAGGACCTCATCGCGATCGAGCCCGATCTGGCCGCGCTCGCCGTACCCACGCTGGTGGTGTGGGGCACCGACGACCCCTTCTTCGAGCCGCGGTGGGCGCGGTGGCTGCGCGACACCATCCCGGGGGTCAGGAAGGTCGTGGAGATCGAGGGCGGCAGGCTGTTCTTCGTGGAGGAGCGCGCCGGCGAGCTCGTGCCGCACCTGCGCGAGCACTTCGCCTCCGGCCTCCGGAGCGGCTGACCACCGAGCGACCGCCGGTCCCGCGAAGGCGGGCCTCCGCTGCGGGCAGACCGTTCCGCACCCGTGAAGACCCGGCGGGTGGCGGAAAATCGGTGGAGGCCGGGGGCTCCGCCGTACACACTGGGCCGGGTGACGGAGAACAGACTGGTGTCCGCGGCGGGCACCGGAGCCGCCGCCAAGGTCAGGCGACTGCTGGACGGCGGCGCGGCCCCTGACCAGCCCGACGACGGCGGCACCACGGCCCTCTACCGGGCGGCCGTGCAGGGGAACGCCGACATCGTGCGGATGCTGCTGGCGGCGGGGGCCGAACCCGACCGGGAGAGCGAGGGCGAGAGCGAGGGGCTCCCGCTGTGCGCCGCCGCGTCCTGGGGCCATCTCGGCACTGTGGTCGCGCTGCTGGAGGGAGGGGCCGACCCCGATCGGACAGAGGGCCCGGGCAGGCAGGCGATGAGCGCACTGCACTGGGCGGCCGCGAAGGACTTTCCCGCCGTCGTGGCGGCGCTGCTCGACAGGAACGCCGATCCCGACCTCCGCGACGGCGCCGGGGGCACCGCCCTCACGCACGCCGCACGGTACGGCTCGGCGGCCGTGGTCAGCATGCTGCTCGACCACGGGGCCGATCCCGCGGTCGCCGACGAGCAGGAGCGGCTCCCCATCGATCTGGCTCGAGAGTTCGCCGACCGGGACATCGAGGCGGTCGTGCACGACAGGGCCCTCGAGTACGCCACTGAGGGAGCGCGGATCACCGTCCGCCGCGAGGAGTCCGAAGGCGGCGGTGAACGCGTAGTGGCCGAGCAGCGTGACAGCAGCGGCCGACTGCGTTCGGAGTCGGTCCTGGGCACCGGCCACGCCGAGATCGTGCGCCTCCTGGAGGCCCGTCCCGCCCGCGCGTAGAGCGCCTGCGATCGGCTCGGCCTGGACGACCCGCCGCGGCGACTCCTTCGCCGGCGGCTCGCTCGCGTCGTTCCCCTTGAGACAGTTGAGCCCCGGCCGGCCCGGCGGCGGCAACGGGCGGCTCCTTCCCCTACCTGGGGAAAATGTCTGCTTTGACCCGGACAATCCGGGTAGGCCGCCCTAAGGTCAGCGCCGTGCTCGGACGATGGCACGGCGCCCTTATCTGGGGGAACGCATGAAAGAGTCTCAGCCGACGAACGAGGCCGGAGCCATTCCCGGCCGTCCTGGCAGCGAGCCGCCGTCGCTCGCCGAGCCGACAGAGCCGCGGGGTCCGCTCCCGCCCAAGTCCGACCAGCGCGGCCCCGAGCCCTACACCCCCACGGGCCGGCGAGCCGATGTGCCGCGGACGGCGATGGCACAGAGCGAGCCGTACCTGACGACGGCCCTGGGCACGCGGCTGCCGGACACCGACCACTCGCTGAAGGCGGGCCCCAGGGGCCCGGTGCTGCTGCGTGATCACCACCTGCGGGAGAAGATCACCCACTTCGACCACGAGCGCATCCCCGAACGCGTCGTGCACGCCCGCGGCGCCGCCGCCCACGGCGTGTTCCGCTCGTACGGCACCGCCGCCTCGGTGACCAAGGCCGCCTTCCTCACCAAGGACGCCGAGACGCCGGTCTTCGTCCGCTTCTCCACGGTCCTGGGCTCACGCGGCTCCTCGGACACGGTCCGCGACACGCGCGGCTTCGCGACGAAGTTCTACACCAGCGAAGGCGTCTTCGACCTGGTGGGCAACAACATCCCGGTGTTCTTCATCCAGGACGCGATCAAGTTCCCCGACGTCATCCACGCGGGCAAGCCCCACCCCGACAGGGAGATCCCCCAGGCGCAGAGCGCGCACGACACGTTCTGGGACTTCGTCTCCCTGCACACCGAGGCGACCCACCACACGTTGTGGAACATGTCCGACCGCGGCATCCCCCGGTCCTACCGCACGATGGAGGGCTTCGGCGTCCACACCTTCAGGCTCGTCGACTCCGAGGGCGGGACGGTGCTGGTGAAGTTCCACTGGAAGCCCAAGGCAGGCGTGCACTCCCTGGTGTGGGAGGAGGCGCAACTGATCAACGGCATGGACCCCGACTTCCACCGGCGGGACCTCGCCGACGCGATCGAGTCAGGCGCCTACCCGGAGTGGGAGCTCGGCATCCAGGTCTTCCCCGACACCCCTGAGCAGACGTTCGAGGGCATCGACCTGCTGGACCCGACGAAGATCGTGCCGGAGGAGCTGGCGCCGGTCCAGCCGATCGGCCTGCTGACCCTCGACGCCAATCCGGTCAACTTCTTCGCCGAGACCGAACAGGTCGCCTTCCACGTCGGCCACCTCGTCCCCGGCATCGACGTCACCGACGACCCGCTGCTGGCCGGACGGCTGTTCTCCTACCTGGACACCCAGATCACCCGCCTGGGCGGCCCGAACTTCGCCCAGCTTCCGATCAACAGGACGCACGCCCCGGTCAACGACATGTTGCGGGACGGCATGCACCAGACGGCCGTGCACGTCGGCGCCGCGCCGTACAGGCCGAACTCGCTGGACGGCGGCTGCCCGTTCGTCGCGGGGCAGCGGGAGGGCGGCTACGTCGAGGTGCCCGTGCAGGTGCCGTCGGCGCTGCGGGTCCGCGAGGCGCCCGCCTCGTTTGACGACCACTTCAGCCAGCCCCGGCTGTTCTGGCTGAGCCTGAGCCCGGTGGAACGCGAGCACGTGATCGCCGCCTACACCTTCGAGCTCGGCAAGGTCTACGAGCAGGCGATCAAGGAACGCACCCTGGCAGTGCTCGCGGAGATCGACCCCTACCTGTGCGAGCAGGTGGCCACGGGACTCGGACTCCCGGCGCCCAAGGCGCCCGAGCCGCTGCCGTCCGTCGAGCCGAGCCCGGCGCTTTCGCAGGTCGGCAAGACCTGGCCGACGACCGGACGGATCATCGGCATCATCGCCGACGGCAACGGCGACCTGGACGCGGTCGGTTCCGTCCGGCAGGCGATCCTCGACGGCGGCATGGTGCCGCTGGTGATCGCGCCGGCGGGCGGCGTGCTCGAAAACGGCGGCGAATCCGTCACCGTGCAGCGCACGTTCGCCACCGCGCGGTCCGTCGAGTTCGACGCCCTGCTGGTGGCCGGCGTGCCCGCGCCCGGCGCCGACGCCTACGGAGCGAGGGACGCCAAGGCGGGCGACACCGTGGGCGCCGTCGACCCGCGGGTGCTGCTCATGCTGGCCGAGGCCTACCGCCATGGGAAGCCGATCGGCGGCTGGGACGGCGCCACGGAGGCCCTCGCGCTGGCGGCGATCCCCTTGGGGGCTCCAGGCGTTCTGTCAGGTGATCGCGGCGACGAGGTGCTGGGCGGGATCGTCGAGCTGCTCGGACAGCACCGCGTGTGGGAACGGTTCCCCGCCGCGGCGCCGCCGAATTGAGCCTGTGCGCGCCATCGATCCCCGCGGGAGGGCACGCCTTCCCGCGGGGACGGCCGAACTCACGCTCCGGTTGAAGCGAGCTGGGCAGCTGGGGCCTGGGGCACGCGCGGGCGCATGGCCGCCGACAGCAGCACCATCAGCACGGCCACTCCGGTGATCATCGCGAAGGCCGCGGGATAGGAGATCCCGCCCGCGACCCAGCCGGTGATCGCGGGAGCCGTCAACCCGGACAGGTAGGTGATGGTCGCGACTCCCGCCACGCCCTCGCCCGGGGTGGGACCCGCGTGGCCCGCCGCGGCGAAGACCAGCGGCACGATGGCCGCCACGCCCAGCCCGATCAGGGCGAACCCGATGACGCACAGCACCGGCGTGCGGGCGACGACCACCGTGAGCCCGCCGGCGGCGGCCAGCACGCCAGCCGCCCTGACGATCGTGACCGGCCCGAACCGGTGGACCAGGCGGTCACCGGCCAGCCGGGCGCCCGCCATGCAGAGCATGAAGATCGTGTAGCTGGCGGCGGCCATGCCGGGGCCCGCGTCCGCGACCTCGGTCAGGTAGACGGCCGTCCAGCTCGAGCTCGCGCCCTCGACGAAGGTTCCGCAGAAACCGACCACGCCGATGGCAAGAACCCCTCTCGGTGGGAGGGCGAACCGGCGCGGCGCGGGCGCATCACCCTTCGAATCATCGCGGAGCAGTCCGCGGCCTGCGACGGTGCCGATGACGAGCAGCACGACCGCCATCATGCCGAGATGCGTCCTGGCGTCGGTCCCCGTCTGGGCGGCCAGGACGCCGAGGCCCCCGCCCGCCAGGCTGCCCAGGCACCACATGCCGTGCAGCCCCGAGATGATCGGGCGGCGCAGGTGGCGTTCCAGGACGACGCCGTGGGCGTTCATGACCACGTCGCACATGCCGGCGGCCGCGCCGTACAGGAGGAAGACGGCGACCAGCGCGGCCGGCACGGGGGCCAGGGCGGGTAAGGCGAGCACGACGCACCACAGGGCGAGCAGGACCCTGGTCGCGGTGGCGCCGCCGAGCCGGTGGCTCAGGCGGCCGGCCATGGGCATGGCGACGAACGCGCCGATGGACGGGCAGAGCAGGGCCAGGCCGAGGGCGGCGGCGCCGAGGCCGAGGTGGTCCTGGATCCAGGGGATGCGGGTGGCCAGGCTGCCCGCGACGGCGCCGTGGATGACGAACACGACGGCGATGGCGCGATGAGGGCTCATGGCCGGGAAATTATCAGGAAGCCTTCCTGATGAAAAGATTTATTAGGCAGGCTCCCTGATTATTATCTTCAGGGTGAAGACTGCCACCCCGGCCATGGCCCGCGCGATCAACGACCGTCTCGCCCTGGACCTGCTGCTCGAACGCGGCCCGCTGACTGCCCCTCAGCTGCGCACGTTCACCGGTCTCTCCAGGCCGACCGTCTCCGACCTGATCGAGCGGCTCATGGACGGCGGGCTGATCGAGGTGACCGGGGAGTGCGGTGAGGACCGGCGCGGGCCGAAGGCGCGCCTGTACGGCATCGTGGCGGGTCGCGCCCATGTGGCCGGCGTGGACGTGCGCAGGATGGCGATCAACGTGACCGTCGCCGACCTCACGGGAGCGACGGTCGGCACCGCCGTACGCGACATCCCGGCGACCGGCGGGCGCGATGCCCCGGAGCGGGTGGGGCTCGCCGAGCTCGTGGAGAGCGCGGTCGCCGCGGCCGCCGGAGGCCGCACGCTGGACACGGTGGTGATCGGCGCGCCGGGCCTCGTCGATCCACGCCGCGGCGATCTGGTGTCCGACAACGGCGTGCCCGGCTGGGAGCCCGGCTTCCTGGAGTCGGTACGGCACCGCATGGGGGTTCCGGTGGTCCTCGAGAACGAGGTGAACCTGGCCGCCATCGCCGAGCACCGCACAGGGGCGGCCGGCGGGAACGACGACTTCGTACTGCTGTGGCTCGACGACGGCGTCGGGGCGGCGGTCGTGCTGGACGGCCGGCTGCGGCGAGGAGTGTCGGGCGGCGCGGGCGAGATCGGGCTCCTCGACGTGAACGGGTCGACGTACTGCGACCTCGTGGACGCGTCGGTGGCGCGGGGGCTCGACGACGGCGAGCTGGCGGGGGTGATCGCGACAGGCGCGTTCGCGCTGGTCACCGTGCTCGACCCGGGGCTGGTCGTCCTGGGCGGAAAGACGGGGCGGGCCGGGGGCGACGAGCTCGCCGGGCTGGTGGCCGAGCGTCTCCACGAGCTGTCACCGGCGCCGACCAGGGTGCTGGGCAGCACGGTGGCGGGCAACGCGATCCTGCAGGGAGCCGTTCTGACAGCCCTCGACACGGCCCGCGACAAGATCTTCGGCTGAGCGGCGCCCGCTGTGACCTCGCCCCCGTGCAGGCGGGGTCAGAGCCTCGTCGGGTGCGCCCGGCGGCGATGGGCACAGCGGCGGATGAGCGCCACGGTGGCCCGCTCACATCAGCCCGTGCAACGCGGCGATGATCTGCCGGCCGGTGGGGGTGGTGAAGTCGCGCACCATGTCGGCGGCGAAGCCCGCCACCGAGGTCACCACGCCGCCCGCGGCCTCGATCTGCCGCAGCGCGGCGTCTTCGGTGCGGGTCGTGAGGCCGCCGCACGCGTCCACCAGCACCTGTACGGCGAAGCCGTCCGCGAGGGCGTCGAGGGCGGTCCGCAGCACCACGATCTCTGTGGTCACTCCGCAGATGGCCAGTGTGCGGCGGCCGGTGGCCAGGATCGCCTCCCGCCACGCGGTGTCGTCCCAGCACGACGGGCCGGTGCGCACGTACGGCTCGGCCTGGGGCACCTCCTTGATCACCCCCGGACCACCCTGCCGCGGCGCGGCCGAGACGGTGAACGGGATGCCGAGCGCCGCGGCGAGCCCGTCCAGCACCTTGACCGAGCGGCGGATGTCCGAGGCCGGATTGGTGGCACTGGCCTCGACGATGCTGTCCTGAAGGTCGGCGAAGACGAGCTGGACGGCAGCGGAATCAAGCATCGTTACAGCCTCGAATCGTTCAAAGTGTGAATGATATGAGCAAGGTAGCATTGCCGTCATGAACGATGTCAAGCTGACTTCGACGCTCGTCTTCCGGCTCGGCACGCTGGGAGCGACGGTGAGCGAGCGGTTCTCGGCGCGGCTGGCGGCTCACGGGCTCAAACCCAAACATGTGGGGCTCCTGGCGGTGCTGGAGTCGGGAGTGGTGGCCTCGCAGCTCGACATCGCCAAACTCATGAATGTGGCGCCCAGCCTGGTGGTGTCACTCGCCGACCAGCTGGAGGAGCAGGGGGCGGTCCGGCGCGAACGCGATCCGCACGACCGGCGCAGGCAGGTGCTCACGCTCACGGCGGAGGGCAGGGAACTGCTGGCCGTGTGCACCGAGGCGGCGGTCGAGCTCGACGCGGAACTGGCCGACGTGCTCACCCCCAAGGAGGCGGGGATGCTGCGCACGGCCCTGCTCGCCCTCGCCCGCCACAACGGCCTCCCCGCCGATTAGCCGTCGCCTCCCGGACAGCCGTACGTGGCCGAGCTCTTCGGTCTCGACCGCACGCGACCCGCCCCACCCGACCTGGCCACGGGCCGCCGGCGGCCGACCGGATAAGGTGCGCCCCGTGGGAAGCGTGTACGCGATCCACGCCCATGGAGCGCCCGGCTGAGGAGACGATTCGATGACCCTTTCCCAGGATTCCGAGAACCAGAGGCCGCAGGCCGTTCGCCAGCTCCGCCTGGTCGTCGAGGCGGAGGACTACGAGGCCGCCGTCGCCTTCTACCGGGACGCCCTTGGTCTGCCCGAGCAGGCCGCCTTCTCCGGCGGAGACGGCGCGCACGTGGTGATCCTCGATGCCGGTCTGGCCACCTTGGAGATCGCGAACCCCGCACAGAAGAGGATGATCGACGATGTGGAGGTGGGCCGCCAGGTGGCCCCCAAGATCCGGGTCGCGTTCGAGGTCGACGACGCCCGGCACACCACCGATCGGCTGCTCTCGGCCGGTGCCGAGCAGGTCGCGCCGCCCACCGTCACACCGTGGCAGTCGCTGAACGCGAGATTCGACGCGCCCGCAGGTCTCCACATCACGGTGTTCCAGGAACTGCGCAGCCTCGAGGAACGCGAGTCGCTCGACGGCTTCGGAACCGAGGAGGGGCGGCGGGAGGGCTCCTGAGCCGCCGGACCGGACGGCTAGCCGCGTTTGTGGATGATGCGGTCGTGGACCACCGTGTAGGTGTTGCGCAGGGCCGCCATCGACTCGTCGTAGGAAGCCTGGGCCACGCCCGTGAACAGGCAGTCGACCACCATGAGCTGGGCGATGCGGCTGCCGAGCGCGCCCGATCTGAACTGGGTCTCCCGCGCCGACGTCGTGAGCGTCACGTCGGACGTGGCCGCCAGCGGCGAGTCGCGGAAGTTCGTGATGGCGATGGTCGCGGCGCCTGACTTGCGGGCGATCGCCAGGAACTCGACCGTGTCGACGGTCGCGCCCGTGTGCGAGACCGCGACGGCTACGCAGGTGGCGTTGAGCGTGGCGGCGGAGGTCCAGGCCGAGTGCGAGTCGTGCCAGTTGATGGCCGTCCTGCCGATCCGTGACAGCTTCTGCTGCAGGTCGAGCCCGACGAGGGCGCTCGCGCCCACCCCGAAGGTGTCGATACGGCGCGCGGCGAGCACCAGGGCCACGGCTCGGGCGAGCGCGTCCATGTCCAGCGCGCGGGCGGTGTCGGCGATGGAGAGCGTCTCGTTCATCGCCACCTTGGACACGATCCCCTCCAGGGAGTCATGACGGTCGATGTCGCCCGACACATCGGGAAGGTTCGAGGTGGCGAGCTCCTCCCGCGCGACCTCCCTGGTCAGGTCGTTGGTGAAGTCCTTGAAGTGGTCGTAGCCCATGCGCTTGTAGAAGCGCACCACCGAGGTCGTCGAGGTCTCGCAGCGGGCCGCCAGCTCGGCGATGGACAGCTTGGCGGCACCCGCGGGGTCGCCGACGACCAGCTCCGCGATGCGTCTCTCCGTTGGCCGGAGGGTGGGCACGGCCGCTCGTATGCGGATGAGCACTTTGCCGTCAGTCATCTTCACCAACCCGCAGTGGAAGTATTATACACGGATGGTATGGTCTCCGTAATTTTATGACCTACTGCCCGAGGAGGCCACATGCCCCGTGGCGCGTTCTCCGCAATCGGCGCCGCCGCAGCGCTGTCCATCGCTCTCACCAGTTGCTCCTCATCCTCCGGGCCCGTATCCAGCACCGGCGCAGCGGGCGCGTCGGGCGGAACTCTCGTCGTCGGCGTCACCACCGACCCGGACACGCTCTTCCCCTGGAAGGCCACCCAGTTCCAGGCCGTCAACGTGCTGACGAACATCTACGGCACGCTGACGGAGTTCGACAAGGACCTCAACGTGGTGCCGGGCCTGGCCGAGTCGTGGAAGCCCGCCGAGGACGGCAAGACCCTGACGCTCACCCTCAGGAAGGGCGTGACCTTCGGCGACGGCAGCGCCTTCGACTCCAAGGACGTCAAACACTCCCTCGACAAGATCATGGACGAGGCCACGGCCGCCGTCGCGAGGGCCTCGCTGTCCTCGGTGAAGTCGGTGGAGGCTCCCGACGCGAACACCGTGGTGCTGAACCTGATCGCGCCCGACGCCGCGCTGCCCGCCAACCTGGCGACGGTCAACATGGCGATGCTCTCCTCTGACGACACCGAGGAAAAGCTCAACACGACGCCCAACGGCACCGGCCCCTTCCTGATGAAGAAGCGCGTCGCGAGCCAGTCGATCACCCTGGCCAGGAACGACAAGTACTGGGGCGGTGAGAAGCCGAAGCTCGGCGGCGTGGAGTTCCGGGTGATCCCCGACGAGTCGTCCATCGTCTCGGCGATGCAGTCGGGCAACGTTCAGCTCGCGGTCTTCAACGACCCGCTCGTCGCGCAGACCGCGCAGGGCGGCGCGATCACCGTCGCCAAGACGCCGCAGCTCAACTACCACGCACTCCAGCTCAACGCGACGCACGGCGAGCTGAAGGACCTCAACGTGCGCCTGGCGATCCAGTGCGCGGTCGACCGCAAGCAGGTGCTCGACACCGCCGCCCTCGGCGAGGGCGAGGTGACCGGGCCGATCACCTCCCCGGTGTTCAAGTCGGACCCGCAGCAACGCCCGTGCCCCACCCGTGATCTGGCCAAGGCGGCCGAGTACCTCGGAAAGGCGGGCAAGGCCGGCGGGGTGACCATCAAGACGATGGTCTCCCAGGGCGAGTACGCGACCTCGGTCAACGAGGCGCAGAACCTCAAGGCGCAGCTCGCCGAGGCCAAGATCAACCTGGACCTCGAGGTGCTGGAGTCGGGCGCGTTCGTGGACAAGTGGGTCGCCGGTGACTTCGACGCGGCCGTCGCGCTGAACGGCGGGCGTCCCGACCCCGACGGGATGTACGGCCGCTACTTCACCAGCAAGGGCAACCTGAACAAGGTGGCCGGCTACAGCTCCCCCGAGCTCGACAAGCTGTTCGCCGAAGGCAAGGCCACGACCGACCAGGCCGAGCGCAAGGCCATCTACGCCAAGGTGTCGGCCGAGCTGGAGAACAACGCCGCCTGGATCTGGCTGTTCACCGGCTACACCTACACCGGCACCACCTTGCAGGTGAAGGGCTTCGTCCCGATGGCCAGCGGCTCGCTGCAGTACCTGCGCACGACGACGCTCTCCTAGCCATGCTCAGAGCACTCGTGCGCCACCGAGTCGTCTGGCGTGTGGCGGGCATGCTCGGCACCCTGCTCGGGGTGGCCGTGTTCGTCTTCGTCACGCTCCGGGCGATTCCCGGCGACCAGATCACGGCAGGGCTGGGCACGGAGGCCGCCGCGCTCACACCGGCGCAGCGGGAGGCGCTGGAGCGCTACTACGGCCTCGACCAGTCGCCGTTCACCCAGTTCTTCTCCTGGCTCGGCAACATGTTCAGCGGGAACTTCGGCTACTCGGCACGCTCGCAGCAGAGCGTGCTGGACCTGACGCTGCACTCGCTGCCCGTCACGTTCGAGCTGGCGGTGTTCTCGATCGTGCTGGCCCTGCTGATCGGCGTCCCGCTCGGCATGCTCGCCGCGTCCAGGACGAACTCGGCCAGGGACGCCCTCGGGCAGATCGTGAGCCTCGGCGGCCTGTCGATTCCGTCCTTCCTGCTGGCCACGACGCTGCTGTCGGTGCTGGCGGCCTCGTTCGGCTTCAACCCGAACGGCCAGGGGTTCGCGGGCCCGCTCGACGACCCGCTGCTCAACCTCCAGCAGATGTTCCTGCCCGCGCTCGTTCTGGGCTTCGGCATCGCGGCGCCGATTCTGCGCACCACACGGACCGCCGTGCTGGAGGTGCGCTCGAACGACTTCGTCCGCACCGCCCGCGCCAAGGGCGTGCCGCCGAGACGCCTCCAGGTCAGGCACGTGCTCGGCAACGCGCTCGTGCCGATCGTGACGATGACGGGCCTGCAGTTCGGCTACCTGCTGGGCGGGGCCGTGGTGGTCGAGCAGGTCTTCTCCGTTCCCGGTATCGGCAGGCAGGTGTTGCTGGGCATCCAGCAGAAGGAGTACGCGGTCGTGCAGAGCACGGTGCTGGTCATCGCGCTGGCGTTCGTGATCGTCAACCTCCTGACCGACCTGCTCTACCGGATCATCGATCCGCGGGTGCGCGCCTCATGACCGCTTTGCGCAAGAGTCCCAGCGGCCTGGCCGGCAGCGTCGTCCTCGCCCTGCTCGCCGTCGTCGCGCTGCTGTCGTACTTCGGCCTGCTGCCGTACGACCCGATCGCGCAGAATCCGCCCTCGCGCTTCCTGTCACCCTCCGGCGCCCACCTGTTCGGGACGGACCAGTTCGGCAGGGACGTCTTCTCCAGGGTGGCGGCGGGGGTGGGCAACTCGGCGCTCATCGCCGTCGTCGCCGTCGTCTTCTCCACCCTGGTGGGCACGCTCGGCGGGCTGGTGTCGGGCTTCTACCGGGGCTTCGCCGACGGGGCCATCGGCGGGGTCACCAACGTGCTGTTCGCCTTCCCGCCGCTGCTGCTCGCTCTCTCGCTCGCCTCGGTGCTCGACCGCAACTGGTTCACGATCGCCGTGGCGATCGCGATCGTCTACGTGCCCATCTTCATCCGGGTCACCCGGGGCCCCGTGCTCTCGCTCAGGGAGATCGAGTACGTCAGGGCGGCCACCTCCACCGGCCAGAGCCGATGGATGATCATGCTGCGGCACGTGCTTCCGAACATCACCTCCATCATCGTGATCCAGGTGGCCCTGTCGCTGTCGTGGGCGGTGCTCACCGAGGCGTCGCTGAGCTTCCTCGGCCTGGGCACCCCGCCGCCCGCCCCCTCGCTCGGATCGATGATCTTCGAGGCGCGCAGCCTGGCCTTCGTCGCCCCGTGGACGCTGATCGCGCCAGGCGTGGTCGTCGTCCTGCTGGTGGTGGGCCTGAACCTGCTCGGCGACGGCCTTCGCGACACCCTCGACCCGCGAAACCGAGGCAAGCGGTGAACCTCGCAGAGCTGACAGTCGCCCCCCAGGATGCCGCCGCGCTAGGAGAACAGGTATGAGAGTCCTCGGAATGATCTCCGGCACCTCGCATGACGGCATCGACGCCGCCGTGGTCGACTTCGACCTCGCGGGCGACGTGCTGAACGGCAGGGTCGGGCACACCGCGAGCACGCCGTACCCGCCGGAGCTGCGCGCCAGGCTGGTCGAGGCGCTGCCTCCCGCGCCGACGACGCTCGCCGAGGTGTGCGTCCTCGACACGCTCATCGGCCAGAGCTTCGCCGAGGCCGCCGCCGAGGCGATCGAGCGGGCCGGGCCGGTGGATCTGATCGTCTCGCACGGCCAGACGGTGTTCCACTGGGTGGACGGCTCGCACGCGCTCGGCACGCTGCAGATCGGCCAGCCCGCGTGGATCGCCGAGCGCACCGGCGCCCCGGTGCTGTCGGACGTGCGCATCCGCGACATCACGGCGGGCGGGCACGGCGCTCCTCTGGTCTCCGTGCTCGACTCCCTGCTGCTCGCGGGGCACCCGGGCAGCGCCGCCGCGCTCAACCTGGGCGGCATCTCCAACATGACGGTGGTGCGCGGGCCTGAGGAGCTGTTCGCCTACGACATCGGCCCGGCGAACGCGCTGGTGGACGCCGTCGTGTCGAGCAGGCGGCTGAGCGAGCGGGGCTTCGACGAGGACGGCGGCATCGCCGCCTCGGGACGGGTCGACGAGCGCCTGCTCGACCTGCTGCTCGCCGAGCCGTACTATCTGCTGCCCGCGCCGAAGAGCACCGGCAAGGAGCTGTTCCACCTCGCCTACGTCGAGGACGCGGTCGCCAGGACGGGACATCCGGTCTCCGACGCCGACCTGGTGGCGACCCTGACCGAGCTCACCGTGCGCACGGTCGCCAGGGACGTCCTGGCCGCGGGCGTGGACCTGCTCGTCGTCTCGGGCGGCGGCTGCCGTAACCCCGTGCTCATGAAGGGGCTGCGCGCCGCGCTCTCCGGCGTGACGGTCTCGCTCTCCGACGAGTACGGCGCTCCCGCCGACGACAAGGAGGCGATCGCCTTCGCCCTCATCGGCTGGTGCACCGCGCACGGCCTGCCGGGAACCGTTCCCGCGGGCACGGGCGCCCGCGCCCCACGCGTCCTCGGCACGCTCACGCCGGGAGCGGGGCCGCTCGTCCTGCCCGCGCCGATCACCGACCGGCCGCGGTCGCTCCGGCTGAGCCGGTGAGGCCGAGCCGATGAGACTCCGCCCCTCGACCCCTGACGACCTGGACGGCATCGTCGAGGTCTTCCTCGCCTGCTGGCGCGAGAGCTACGCGGAAGTGCTGCCCGAGCGGCTGGTGTCCGCCATGTCCGCCCGACGTGCCCGCGAGCTGTGGACGGGCAGGCCCGCCGTCGTGGCGGAGGACGACGGCCGGGTACGCGGCCTCACGCGCTTCTCGGGCGACACCGTCCACTCGCTCTACGTGCACCCGGGAGCACAGGGCGGCGGGCTCGGCGCGCGACTGCTCGGAGCGGCGGAGAGCGCCCTGTCGTCGGCCGGCGCCACCACGGCGTTCCTGTGGGTGTTCCGCGACAACCTGCCGTCCGTCGGGTTCTACCGCCGGCATGGCTGGGCCCCCGACGGAACCGAGCGCGTCACGCCCGAGTTCGGCGAGCCCGAGCTGCGGCTGACGAAGGAGCTGGCGTGAACGCTGCACAGGGGCGGCCTGTGGGCGCTCGGATTCCGCAGGTACGAGCTCCAGGTCAGGGACGAGACCGTCACCGTGCTCGGCCACCCGGGCTATGTGGGCGGCGCCGTCGGCTTCGTGCCCGACCGCGACATCGCCCTGGTCGTGGTCAGCAACCGGCTGCTGGTCGACGGGACTCCCGTGCCCACGGACGTGCTCTGGCACGACCTGCTGAAGGTCACCGCACAACGATCGAGGACAGCATGACGAGCAGCACGCCGCTCCTGGCCATCCGTGACCTGTCCGTCGCCTTTCGCAGCGGCAAGCAGGATGTCACGGTTGTGAAGCGGGTCTCGATGGAGATCATGCCGGGTCAGACCGTCGCGGTCGTCGGCGAGTCGGGCTCGGGCAAGTCGACCACGGCCGCCGCCGTCAACCGCCTCCTGCCCGACAACGGGCGCATCACCGGCGGCCAGGTGCTGTTCGACGGGCGCGACCTGGCCGAGGCCTCCGAGCGCGAGATGGTCGCCATCCGGGGGGCCGGGATCGGGCTCGTCCCTCAGGACCCGATGTCCAATCTCAACCCGCTCATGCGCATCGGCGACCAGGTCGCCGAGGCGCTCGAGGTGCACCGCGTCGCCTCGGGCCGGTCCGCTCGCGCGCGGGTGATCGAGCTGCTGGACATGGTCGGCATCCCGGATCCCGCGCAGCGGATCAACCAGTACCCGCACGAGTTCTCCGGCGGCATGCGGCAGCGCGCGCTCATCGCCATGGGGCTCGCCTGCCGTCCCAAGCTGCTCATCGCCGACGAGCCGACGTCCGCGCTGGACGTGACAGTCCAGCGACGCATCCTCGACCAGCTCGCCGAACTGACCGCCGACATGGGCACGGCCGTCTTCCTCATCACACACGACCTCGCCCTGGCCGCCGAACGCGCTGACGTCGTCGCCGTCATGTACCAGGGCGAGCTGGTGGAGACGGGCCCGGCGGCCGAGATCCTGGCCGACCCCGCCCACGAGTACACCCAGCGGCTGCTGCGCGCCGTACCGAGCCTCTCGTCGGTACGGCTGGCCGAGTCGGCACCGGACGCCCGCGACCTCGTCCAGATCGAGGACCTGCGCAAGGTGTTCCCGATCAGGGGCAGCGCGGCGGAGTTCACCGCGGTCGACGCCGTCACCTTCGACATCCCCCGCGGCCACACCGTGTCCATCGTCGGCGAGTCGGGGTCGGGCAAGTCGACGACCGCCAACCTGCTGCTCGGCCTGGACGACGTCACCTCCGGGCGGATCCGCTTCGACGGCACCGACGTCACCTCGCTCGGACGGCGCGAGCTGTTCGCCTTCCGCCGTCGCGTGCAGCCGGTCTTCCAGAACCCCTACGCCTCCCTCGACCCCCGCTACACCGTGGAGAAGTCGATCGCCGAGCCGCTGCGCGTGCACCGCGTCGGCACCGCGGTGAGCCGGAGGAAAGCCGTCGCGGACCTGCTCGACCGGGTCTCGCTGCCTGCCTCGCTCGCGCAGCGGCTGCCGCACGAGCTGTCGGGCGGCCAGCGCCAGCGGGTCGCCATCGCCAGGGCGCTGGCGCTCTCCCCCGAACTGGTGGTGCTCGACGAGGCCGTCTCCGCCCTCGACGTGCTCGTCCAGGCGCAGATCCTGGAGCTGCTGGCCGAACTCCAGCGGGACCTGAAGCTCAGCTACCTGTTCATCAGCCACGACCTGGCCGTGGTCCGCATGATCTCGCACACCGTCCACGTGATGCGGCACGGGCGGATCGTGGAGAGCGGGACCGCGAACGCCATCTTCGAGCACCCTCAGGCCGACTACACCCGCGAACTGCTGGCCGCGATCCCAGGCACCGTCAGCGCCGCTTGGCCCCCACCGCGCACAGGTGGTAGTCCCCCTTGACCTGCGACCTCGCGGTGTCCGGGTCTGGACGCCACTCGCGAGTGTTGACGATGCCGGGCTCCAGCAGCTCGAAGCCTTCCAGGAAGCCCTCGAACACGGCGCGACGGCGGGTGGTGAAAGGGGAGGAGGCGCGCTGGTAGACGGCGCTGACCTCGTCGGCCTTCTTCGGCATGGTGTCCGGAGCGACATGAGTCAGCACCAGGTAGCTGCCGACGGGCAGCAGCTCGCGGTAGCGGCGGATGAGGCCTGCCGGGTCCTCCTCGTCGGTGACGAAGTGCATCAGGGAGACCACGAGCAGGGCGATGGGCCGCTCGAGGTCCAGCACCTCGGCCGCCCGCGCCATGACCTTCTCCGGCTCGCGCAGGTCACCCTCCTGGACGGTGACCTCGGGGGCGTGGCCGAGCAGGGCGCGGGAGTGAGTGAGGACGACGGGGTCGTTGTCGACGTAGACCACTTTCGCGCCGTCGATCACCTCATGGACGTGGCCCGCGGTCGGCAGGCCGGAGCCGATGTCGAGAAACTGGTCGACGCCCAGCTCCCTGAGGTGGCGCACCGCGCGCTGCAGGAAGGCCCGGCTGTTGCGGGCATCGCCCTCGACCTCGGGGATGATGGCCAGGACCTTCTCGGCGGCCTGACGGTCCACCTCGAAGTTGTCCTTGCCGCCCAGGTAGTAGTCGTACATCCGCGCCACATTGGGGACGACGGCGCTGATACCCGGTGGCACTCGCTCACTGGTCATGGCCCAAACCTAGACGATCTATAGCGAAGGTTGCGATGATCGCTCCATGTTAGGTCTCGACGCGGCGCCCGGCATCAGCAAGACCAACCTGTGGGCCTGTATGGGGCTCGGATTCGTGGGCACCGCGGTCATCACCTTCTTGCCGGCCGGCCAGCCGTACATCCTCAGCGAGGTCCTCGGGCTGTCCTCCGACGACCTCGGCAGGACCACCGGCTACCTGCAGATCGCCGCGGAGGTCGCGCTGATCCTCAGCCTGACCTGGTATGGCGCGCTGGCCGACCGGGTCGGCAGGCGGCCCATCGCGGTCGCGGGCCTTCTCCTGTGCGCGGTGGGGGCGGCGCTCTACCCGTTCGCGGGCAACGCGGGCGTTCTCATCGCGTTGCGGATCGTCTTCGCTCTCGGCATCGCCGCTCTGCACGTCACCATGTCCGCGATCACCGCCGACTACGTACGCGACCCGGCGCGTGGCAAGGCCTACGGCTGGCTCGGGCTCTTCAGCGGCGTCGGAGCGGTGCTCGCCGTACTGGTGCTGGTCAGACTGCCCAGCATGCTGGAGAAGGGCGGGATGGCGCCCACCGCGGCCGCCAGGATCGGCTTCCTGATCGTCGCCGCGCTCGTGCTGCTCGGCGCGCTGGCGCTGCGCCACACGCTCTCACCGAGCCGGGGCGTGGCCGAGACGCCGCGTGTGCCGCTGCCGCAGCTGATCGGTGAGGGAGTCAGACTGGCCCGCGACCCGGGGGTGGCGCTGTCCTACGCCGCCTCCTTCGTGGCAAGGGCCGACCTGGCCCTGGTGGCCGGCTTCCTGTCGCTGTGGATCGTCGATCACGCCAGGGCCGTGCGCGGCATGTCCGCCACCGAGGCCCTGGCCAAGAGCGGCGCCATCGTGGGCATCGCCTACACGGTGATCGTGGTGGGCGCGCCGCTGTTCGGCTGGCTCGGCGACCGGATGAAGCGCCAGAACGTCGTCATCCTCGCCCAGGCCGTCGCCGCCGCCGCCTACCTGTCGACCCTGCTGGTCAGCGACCCGCTCGGGCCCGGCATGATGCTGGTGGCCGCCTTCATCGGCCTCGGCGAGATCGGCGTCATCACGACGGCGGGGCCGCTGCTGGCCCAGCAGGTCCCTGCCCGCTACCGCGGCTCCTCGTTCGGCGTGCAGCTCCTGTGCGGCGCGATCGGCATCTTCGTCATCTCCGGGGTCGGCGGCTGGCTCTACGACCTGTGGCGGCCCGCCGCCCCCTTCGCCCTGTCCGGCGCGTGCGGACTGCTGGTGGTGCTCTTCGGGCTCACGGTACGGCGGCGCGTCGCCCCCCATCCCGAAGCGGTGCCGGCCGCCAAGTAACGCTCGCACGGTTCAGGGCTCGCCGAATCGGATCGCCTGGGCACCGCGGGGAGCGGCCAGGCGTCACCGAAGGCGGGCAGGCCCGCAGGCGGCGTCCTTGGTCAGCGCTTCGCAAAGGCTCGGCAAGGGCACGGTCCTCGGACCATGAATCGCACCGATTCGCAATCGCCCTGGCAAGACGATCGTGCTTGGGCTGCGGGACTACCCGGGCCGGTGGTCATGCGCGGTGAACGGGCTGGTGAATTCATGCGTGTTGGGGAGATCGGGCGGCCGGTGGGGGACGTCGGAGCGGACCGGAGGGAGCCGCTATGACCTCCGCCACCACCGCCCGAACGACGACGCTCGTCCGGCCGGACCTCGCGCCGGACGGCACGCGGCAGCCCGTCGTCGACATCGTCATCCCGGTGCTGAACGAGGAGCTGGCACTCCCCGGCTGCATCAAGACACTCCACGCGTTCCTGTCGGCGTCGTTCCCCCTCCC
The DNA here is from genome assembly GCF_040648355.1 of Nonomuraea sp. NPDC049152. Classification (NCBI taxonomy): domain Bacteria; kingdom Bacillati; phylum Actinomycetota; class Actinomycetes; order Streptosporangiales; family Streptosporangiaceae; genus Nonomuraea; species Nonomuraea sp. NPDC049152. The sequence continues at coordinate 61,589 of NZ_JBEZDO010000013.1, forward strand.
CTGGCGGATCACCATCGCCGACAACGGCAGCACCGACCGGACCTGGTCCATCGCGCAGGAGCACAGCGAGACCTACGAGCACGTCTTCGCGCGCAGCCTGGACATCCGGGGCCGCGGGGCGGCGTTGAAGCAGGCCTGGCGCGAGAGCCCGGCCGCCATCGTCGCCTACATGGACGTGGACCTCTCCACCGACCTGGACGCGTTCCTGCCGATGGTGGCCCCGCTGATCAGCGGCCACTCCGAGGTCGCCATCGGGACACGGCTCGCGCGGTCGGCGCGGGTGCACCGCAGCGCCAAGCGAGAGATCGTCTCGCGGGCCTACAACCTGATCATCCGGATCGGGTTCGGGGCCGGGTTCAGCGACGCTCAGTGCGGCTTCAAGGCCGTCCGCGCCGACCTGGTCAGGCCGATCCTGGACACGATCGTCGACGACAAGTGGTTCTTCGACACGGAGCTGCTGCTGCTCGCCGAGTACAACGGGCTGCGCATCCACGAGACCCCCGTCGACTGGTACGAGGACGTGGACACCCGGGTCAAGGTCTGCCGTACCGCCTGGGACGACATCCGCGGCCTGTGGCGCATGGCCTGGGCGATGTCCACGGGAGCGGCGCGGGTGCCCGTGCCCAGACGATCCGAGCTCGCCCCGCTCCATCCGCAGGCCACGATCGCCGAGCCGCGCAATCCGCTGCTGGCCAAGCTCCTGTCGTTCGCGATGGTCGGCGTGGCCAGCACGGTGCTGCACACGCTGCTCTACCTGGTACTGCGTACCGCCTGGTCGCCGGCCGTCGCCAACCTGGCCGCCCTCTGCGTGGCCACGCTGTTCAACACCGAGGCCAACCGGCGCTGGACGTTCCGCCGCCACGGCGGTCCCCCCTTGCGGGCCCACTTCAGGGCTGGCCTGCTGTTCGCCCTGAACTACCTGGTGACCACGGTAGCCGTGACGGCGGCCGTCGCGGCTCTGCCGGAACACGGACGGGGCCTGGAGGTCGTCACCCTGCTCGTCGCCTACCTGGCGGTCACGGTGTTCCGCTTCGTCGCCCTCGACCGCTGGGTGTTCCGGTCCGCGGGGCCGACGTTCACGCCGTAGGGCCGCGCGGTTCGCGGCTTGAGGGGATGACCCGATGACGACTGCCATCACCCAGAACGCCGGGATCGTGCGGAGCCGGCCATCGCGGCCTCGGCCCGGACCTCGGTGGCTCGGCGCGCTCCCCGGCGTGCTCGCCCTGGTGGTGGCCGTGGGAACGCTGCTGGCCCACGACACCCCGCCGAGGGACGTCGCCCTCTTCGCGGCCTACGTCGCGCTCGGTGTCACCGTCCCCGGCACCCTGCTCTGGCGCGCGCTGACCCGGCTGTCGCTGCCCACGGCCGTCGACCTGGCCGCCGGGACCGCGCTGGGGTACGTGCTCGAGATCTTCACCTACATGGCGGCCAGGGCCGCGGGTCAGCCGCGGCTGGCCGTCCTCGGCCCCGCGCTGGTCATCCTGACCTTCCTCGCGGTCCCCAGGCTGCGGCGGCACTGGCGCTCCGCCGAGGGCCCCCGCATCCCGTTCCGGTACGGCTGCGCGATGAGCGCAGTGTTCTGCTACCTGGTCGTCTCCAGCGGACTCACCTTCTTCCGTGGCCACGGACTGAGCTGGCCGGGGAACGCGGCGCCCTATATGGACATGCCGTTCCACATCTCGCTGGTCGGCGAGCTGAGACACCACATGCCGCCGACGGTGCCGCAGGTCCTGGGCGAGCCGCTGTCCTACCACTGGTTCGTCTACGCGGACATGGCCGCCACGAGCTGGGCGACCGGCATCGAGGCCCAGACGCTCCTGTTCCGGCTGACGACGCTGCCGATGTGGGCCGTCTTCGTCGTGCTCGTCCCCGCCGCCGCGTTCATGATCACCCGCTCGTGGCTGCCGGGGGTGCTCGCGCTCGCCGCGGCCTACCTGCTCGCGCCGCCGAACCCGTACGCGTGGCTGGGTGGCGTCTTCGATGTCGGCACGCTGAACGCGTGGGCGTGGCTGAGCCCCACGCAGACCTTCGGCGCCGCCCTCTTCGGGGCCCTGGTCCTGCTGGTGATCGGCCTGCTGCGCGAGGGAGGCCAGACCAAGACGATCTTCGTTCCGGTGACCGTGCTGCTCGTCGCTCTGTCCGGGGCGAAGGCGACCTACCTGCCGCTGCTGCTCGCGGGCGTCTGCCTGCTCGTCGCGGTGGACTGGATACGCTCGCGGAGGGTGGACAGGAACCTCCTGCTCCTCGCCGCCGTCACTCTGGCGACGCTCGCGTTCGCCCAGTTCGTCCTCTTCGGCGGGGCATCGCAGGGAATGCGGCCGTGGCCGTTCTCCACGGTCGTCAGGCAGGTGGGCGCCTGGCCGACGAAGTCCCTCATCGACGAGGTCTCCCTCGCTCCGATCGTCGTGTCGGCGACCTTCCTGCTGGCCTGGGCCGCCCTCTGGGCGGGAGTGTTCGGCCCCAGGCGCGATCCGGGATCCGGCTCCGACCGTACGCTGACGCTGTTCCTCGGGATCGGTCTCGGCGCTCTCGGCGCGGTGCTGCTCCTGGGGCATCCCGGGATGAGCCAGCTCTACTTCCTCGCGGCGGCCCGGCCGTACCTGTGGATCGTCGCCGCCGTCGGCGTGCTGGCCGCGCTCGACCCGGTTCCCCGGCGGCTGCGCCCCCTGCTGGTCGTCGCCGCCATCGCGGCGGGCACGGCCGTCCTGCTCCTGTCCAGAGCGGCCGGGGACCCGTCCCCGCCAGAACTCGCCGAACTCGGCGACGCGGGACTCAGCGAGGCCTTCATCCTCCCCTTCGGCGTCCTGGCCCTGATCGTGATCGTCGTGGCCGTGTCGCTCCGGCGCGTCCCGTGGCGGCGAGCGGCGGTGCTGTTGCTGGTCACAGGGCTCTCGGCACCTTCGGCTGTCTTGTCGGTGACCAGCGAGCTGACGCCGACGAGCGTCCCCACGGTACGGGAGATCCCCGAGGGAGGCATCGAAGCCGCGCGATGGCTGCGCGACCACTCCGACCCCGGCGACGTCGTGGCGACCAACGCGCACTGCCGTCTCCCCACCGGGAGGTGCGACAGCAGGCACTTCTGGATGTCGGCCTACGCCGAGCGGCGCGTGCTGGTCGAAGGCTGGTGCTACACCGCGAAGAACCTGGCCTCGCTGGAGGACGTCAACCGTCAGTCCATGGCCGCGCGCCCGTTCTGGGACGGCGCGCTGCTGGCGGCCAACGACGCCGCCTTCTCCGCTCCGACCGCGCAGGCGGTCCGCTCACTCAGGGAGCGGTACGGCGTGCGCTGGCTGGTGGCCGACCGCGGGCGGAAGATCCAGGTCGCGCCCGACCTCGACGCCTACGCCACGCTCCGCTTCTCGAAGGGCCAGATCGCCGTCTACGAGATCACCGGCTGAGCCGCTGACGACGTACCTTCCCGTTCGTCACGTGGGTGGCGGGCCCGTCGACACGGATGGCCTGGACGGGGCAGGCCGCCACCGCCCGCAGCACCCGGTCACGCTCGGCCTCGTCCGGGTTCGGGTCGTAGGCCAGGGCATGCCGATCCTCTCCGAAGTCCCACCGTCCTTACCCACTGGACAGGTCCGTCGAAGCTGACGGCCCAGCCGCCACCTGCTCGGTGCGTCATGGAGTGCGCCTGCCCGCGACTCCGGCTACATCGTCGTAGCGGGCAGCTTCAACGGCGGGGTGTACCCGGAGACTCCGGTGCTGAGGGCAGCCGCACAAGCGCGTGGCCGGTCAATGCGGAAGCTCGACCGACAGGTGCGGGGTCAGCGCCCGGAGGAAGTCCGCTGCGTCGAACATCGCGCCGGCCGAGGCCACACCCGTCGTCCGCGTGTGCCCGGCGAGGATTCGCTCGACGGCCTCCACCGCCAGTGGTGCGGTGACCGCGTAGATGTCCTGGCCACGGGCCGTGGCTCGTCGCTCGACGCCACCTGCGCGGACCAGGACGTCGACGACGAACGTCTGGTTCGACCGCCCCAGAGCGTCGACCGGCTCCGGGGCCGGCGTGTCCTCCTTGGCCAAGTCTCTCGCGGCTTCGACGGTCATGTAGGTGCGGACTTCAGGCACGGACAGGTGGCTGGGAACGGTGACGACGTCGGCCATGGTGAACTCCGCGATCACCGCTCGCCGGCCCAGTGGCTCCGGAAAGAGCCAGTTCTGCTCTGATGCCTTGTCGTCGTGGTACTGCAGCGCGCCGTCCGCGAACCGCACCCGACGGCCCGCGCGACGCTGATGGGACACCTGACCGGCCGCCCGGGTGCCCGCCGTGGGATGCCAGTTGCTCAAGCCGTACGCGACGTGCGCCACGTCCGCGGCAGTCCACTCTCCCATCGCCGCGGTCACCAACAGGTCGCCCAGTCCACCGTAGAAAGCCATCGCCGGCACCACGGGGGTGTCGGTCTTTCGGGCTGCCTCCGCATGGTCGGCGAACATCGCAGCATTCGCCTCGATCTCCGCCGCCACGTCGACGTACGGGATCCCCGCGCGCAAGGCTGCCTCGACGACCGGGCCTCCCGTCACCGCGAACGGTCCGGCGCAGTTGATGACAGCCGCTGCGCCGGCGAGAGCCCGGTCCAGTGAGCTCGCGTCATCCACGGTGGCCGGCCGCACGACCACATCTGCCCGCTCGGCCGCCAGTGCCTCCAGCCGAGCCGCGTCACGGCCGGAGAGGACAGTGGCGAAGCCACGCCTTCGTAGTTCGGCCACGATGAAGCGACCGGTGTGCCCTGTCGCGCCGTATACCACCACTGCAGTCGCCGTGCTCATCATTCCCCGATCTCGATGTTCTGATGAGCCCAGTCTCGCCGCCGGCGGGACCCGACTGTGATGGTCCGGAACGACATCATCCGTACACTTTCGGACATGCCCACTGTCGCGCTGCTAGCCGCCGGTCACCTGCTGCACTTCGAACTGGCCGTGGCCTACGAGATCTTCGGCAATCCCCCGCAAGAAGCCACGGAGGGCTGGTACGACGTACTGCTCTGCGGGCCCGGGCCGGTGCAGGTCGGCCCGTTCATGGTCGAGCCCGACCACGGGCTGGAGCGCTTGGTCGGCGCCGACACCGTGATCGTGCCCGCATGCGCCGACATCGACGATCCGCCGCCGGCGGAGCTGATCGAAGCCGTGCGCGCGGCCCACGAGGCGGGTGCCCGGGTCGCCTCCCTCTGCACCGGAGCGTTCGTGCTCGGCGCCGCAGGCCTGCTGGACGGTCGGCGGGCCACCACCCACTGGGCTCATGCCGCGGAGTTGAGCGCACGCCATCCGCGGGCCGTGGTCGACCCGGACGTGCTGTACACGGACAACGGCAGCGTGCTCACGGCCGCGGGCAAGGCCGCCGCCGTGGATCTCTGCCTGCACCTGATCCACCTCGACCACGGTGCCACCATCGCCAACTCCGTCGCCCGTCGCCTCGTCATGCCGCCACATCGGCCCGGCGGTCAGGCCCAGTTCGTGGCTACGCCCATGCAGGTCACGGGCGACCACATGCTCGCCCACCTGCTCGCCTGGGTCCAGCAACGGCTGGACCAGCCGCTGACGGTGACCGACATGGCACGGAAGGCGAACACGAGCCCGCGCAATCTCGGACGGCAGTTCCGGTCAGTCATCGGGCAGACGCCGATTCAGTGGCTCCTGACCCAGCGCGTACGTCGCGCCCAGGAGCTGCTGGAGACCACCGACGAGAGCATCGAGGCGGTCGCCCTCGCTACCGGCATGGGTACCGCCACGACACTTCGGCGCCAGTTCAAACGGATCGTCGGGGTCCCACCTGACACCTACCGGCGCTCGTTTCGCAGCGCGAAGCCTGCCTGACATCGCCACCAGCCCTGGACCTGGCCGTGATGACCATCCGGTCATCACTCGCGAGCGTTGAAGGCGTCCTCGTAACCACCCCGGCCGGCAGAGATCGTGGCACCTGACCGAGACCGTCTTCGGCGAGCTTGAAGCGGATTGCCTGCCCACGGGGCCTCACAACCTCGTGCCCCAGCATGAGGATCTCGGCCACGGACACCACGGCTCGATGAGCCCTGGTGTTCAGCAACCGACGATCTGGCAGAGACCGAACGGCACAAGCTCGCGAGTAGGCCTGTCCGATCGCCGGCCTGACCACGATGGCGAGATCGGGCGACCCGAGCCGGGACCGCACGAGCGGTACCCTCGTCGGACGGCACGCAAGCTGCACTTCTTCCTGTTCAAGAAGTTCGCCCGGAAATCTTTCTGCGAAGATCTTGGCGCGAGCTGACGCCGAGCTTGGGGTAGGCGCGGTAGAGGTGGTACTCGACCGTGCGAGGGCTGAGGAAGAGCTGCGCGGCGATCTCGCGGTTGCTGACGCCTGCCGCGGCCAGCCGGATGATCCGGCGTTCCTGCGGGGTCAGCCCGCCAAGCGGATCCTCTGGCCCGGCGGCGGTCACGGCCGGCGCACCTGCCGCGCGCAGCTCGCCGTGAGCGCGTTCGGCCCATGGCGTGGCGCCGAGGCGGTCGAACTGCTCCGCGGCCAGCTGCAGCGGGCGCCTCGACTCGGCCTTGCGCCCCGCTCGGCGCAACCATTGGCCGAACAGCAGCGCCGTACGCGCCTGCTCGAAGGGGCGGCCCGCGCCTTCATGCAGGTGGACGGCTCTCGCCAGGAGTTCCCCCGCCTCCTCCGTGGGCGCGAGGAAGGCTCGGGCGCGAAGCGAGACCGCCTGGCCCCAGGGGCGGCCCGCGGCCTGAGCCCAGGCGGTGAGCCGGTCCAGCGGTTCGGCGGCGAGATCGGGCCTGCCCGCCCGGGCCGTGGCCTCCACCAGGTCGGCGGCGACGGTCATGGCCTCCGGCCGCGCCCGCCAGTCCGCCTGCAGGTGCGGGATCGCCTCTTCGTAGCGGCCCTGCCCGAGTGCCAGGAGTCCAGGCAAGCCCGAGGCTTCTCCCTGGATGGCGGCGATCTCCGCCAGCAGTTCGGCAGGCGGCTCGATGCCGGTGATCCCGGCCGCCTCGTCGAGGGCTGCCCGGGCCTCGCCGTACCGGCCGGCCGCGATCTGGGCCTCCGCGTACAAGCCCAGGAGGGCCGGCAGCTCGCCCGGTGTGCCGCGTTCGCGTAGCTCGGCGATCTGCTTGGTCACCAGGGCCAGGGCGGCCTGATCGTCTCCGGCGAGGAGGGTGTCGCGGACGCCGGCGTGCCCGGCCAGGCGCGGCAACGCGCGCTCGTAGTCGTCGGTGCGCAGCAGGTTGCGCGCCGCCTCGCTGCTGCGCCGGGCCCGTTCCGCCGGGACCGGGCTGATCTGCGCGGCGTGGTCGAGCATGCAGGCCGCGAGTGCCGGATCGGCCCGCCGGGCGAGATCTTCCAGCTTGGCCGCGACGCGCTCGTCGGGAGTGAGCGTGGCCGCGGCGAGGTGTCCGAGGCGGCGGATCGGATCCGCGCTCGCCTCTGCCAGAATGCGATGGACCCGCAGCCGGTCGGTCAGCGGGACCAGGTAGTAGGCCGCGCTGCGCTCCAGGGGATGGCGGAAGGCGAGCCGTATCCCGCTCACCCGCAGCACCCCTTCGGCCCCGGCCAGGTCGCCTTCGGACAGGCCGAGCGCCGCCGCGGCGGACATGACGGTCGCCAGGTCGCCGTCCCGCTCGGCGGCGGCCAGGGTCAGCAGCAGCCGGCTCCCGTACGGCACGGCCATGGCGAGCCGGTGCCCGAACCTGGCCAGGACGGCGTTGCCCGCAGGCAGCACGGACACGGGCAGGACCTGGCCGAGCCGCTGCTCGGGGGTGAGCGCGCGGGCGAACTCCAGCAGCGCCAGCGGATTGCCCTCCGCCTCCCGCATGATCCTCTCCCGGACCTGCGGGTTCAGCTCGATGCCGTCCAGCAGGCCCGCCGCGTCCGCCGAGCGGTTCAGGGTGAGCGCGCGCAGGCCGGGCGCGTCGAAACCGGGTTCAGCGGCGAAGATCATGGCGATGCCGTCGGCGTCCAGCCGTCTCGCGGTGAACAGCAGCGCCTCGGCCGACTGCCGGTCCAGCCAGTGCGCGTCGTCGATCACGACCGTCACGGGGGCCAGGTCCGACAACAGGGTGAGGACCGCGAGGCCGACCAGGTACGGATCCTCCTGCGGCCGGGTCACCAGATCACGCAGGGCGGGCGGCAGGTCGTCGATCAACGCGGCCGCGGGGCGCAGCAACCGGTCCACGGCCGCGTACGGCAGGGCCGCCTCGGCCTCGATCCCGCTGATCCGGATCGTCGCCCGCACACCGTCCAGCAGCGTGGTCTTGCCGATGCCCGGCTCGCCGTACAGGACCACGGCGGTGCTGATACCGCCTGCCGTACGCTCGACGGCGGCCAGGAGATCCGCCCTTTCCCCCTCATACATACCGGTAACGCTATCCAGTGGCGCTACGGAATCGGCCCCAGTGGTCCCGTCCGTAGCGTCTGCGACATGACGAAGAGCCTTTTCGACAGCGTCACCGTGGGCAAGCTGGACCTGCCCAACCGCCTGGCCATGTCGCCCATGACCCGCAGCCGCGCCTACGACGGCCTGGCCTCCGACCTGATGGTGGAGTACTACGCCCAGCGCGCGACCGCCGGATTGATCATCACCGAGGGCATCCAGCCGTCGGTCATCGGCCAGGGCTCCATCAACACGCCCGGCCTGTACACCGACGAGCAGGTCGCGTCGTGGCAGCGAGCGACCGACGCCGTGCACGAGCGCGGCGGGCACATCGTCGCGCAGCTCTGGCACAGCGGCCGGGTCGCCCATTCCAGCCTCTACCCCGATGGGCGGCTGCCCGTGGCCCCGTCCGCCGTGCCGTCCGGCGGCCACATGATCAGCCACACCGGGGAGAAGCTCGACCACCCCGTCCCACAGGCACTGACGCTGGAGGGGATCGCCGAGACGATCGCCGACTTCGTCGCCGCCGCGCGCAACGCGATCGCCGCCGGGTTCGACGGGGTCGAACTGCACGCCGCCAACGGCTACCTGATCCACCAGTTCCTGTCCGACAACGTCAACCTGCGTGACGACGAGTACGGCGAGCCGACCCGCTTCGCCCTCGACGTCACCCACGCGGTGGCCGAGGCCATCGGCCCCGAGCGGACCGGCATCCACCTGTCTCCCGGCAACCCCTACAACGGCATCGAGGAGAGCGACCCATCCGCGCTGTACGCCTCGCTGCTCGGCGCCTTGCGGCCCGACCTGGCCTATGTCCACCTGCTGGAGATCGGCAACCGGCCGGTGACCGAGCACCTGCGGTCGGTGTGGCCCGGCACGCTCGTGCTCAATCCGCACACCGGGATCAACCCCGTGGCGGGCATGTTCGCCTCCGCCGAGGAGGCCGAGGCGGCGCTGCCGGTCGCTGACGTCGTCGCCCTCGGCGGGCTGTGGCTCGCCAATCCCGACCTGCCCGCCCGCATCCGGAACGGCGGGCCGTACAACGAACCGGACCACGAGACGTTCTACGGCGGCGACCACCGCGGCTACACCGACTACCCGCCCCTGGCAGGCTAGCGTGGCCGACGACCTCCAGCGGGCCGTCGCCGTGGGCAACGAGCTGATCGCCATCCACGCCCGCTTCCGCGACCAGCTCACCGCCTTGCGCACCCAGGCCGCCGCCCACCCGCCGCGGCTGGACCTGGACCTCAGAACCCACTGCCTGACCTTCTGCGAAGCCCTCCATGAGCACCACCAGGGCGAGGACCACATCGGCTTTCCCCTGCTCGAACAGCACTTCCCCGCGCTGCGACCCGTTTTGGAGAAGCTGAGACAGGAGCACGTCGTGGTGGCACGTATCCACCGCGACCTGAACGACGCCCTCAGGCAGGACGATCTCCGCCAGCTCCGGGCCGATCTCGACCGTCTGGCCGCTGAGTTGGAAAGCCACTTCGACTATGAGGAGGAGCAGCTCGTGGCTGCGCTCAACCAACTGCCCGGCCCCGCGGTGACGTGACGTGGGAACCCTGAGAACACGAGATCCCGTCTGATCGCGATGATCAGACGGATCTCGTCAACCTCAGCCGGACCGTTTCAAGAGCGGCCCGGCTGGGCGTCCGTGAAAGTCTTGTGGACGACGCAGATGGAGACTTTGACTCCGGCGGCGATGGCGCGGATGGATTCGCCGCGCTGGCGGCGGGCGAGGATGGCGGCACGTTTGTCGCCGTCGACGACTGGTCGGCGGCCGCCAACCCTGCCACGTTTCCGGGCGCCTCCAGGCCCGCGGGCGGCAGCCGCAGCGTGGCGAAGACGGCGGCGGAGGCCAGGAAGGTGACGCCGTCCCAGAGCGCGGGCACCAGGTCCTCGGGGTCGACCAGTTGGGGGACGATGCCTTTGACCGCGGGTTGGAAGCAGGCGCTCACGGCTCCGGTGGCGGCGGCCAGGACGGCCGGCGACCAGGTGTGCGCCATCCCCGTCATGACCACGCTGGCGGCGATCAGCTGGGTCAGGGCGCAGGTGAGCTGGCAGGTGCTGATGATCGTCATGCGCGGGACGCGGTCGGCCAGGACCCCGGCGACCGGGATGACCACGATGAAGGTCAGTATGCTGGCGGTGAGGACGAGGCCGAGCGCGGCTGCTCCTCCCCCTGCCTGGAGTACGGCGAACAGCGACGTCGGCGCGCACAGACCGGCGCCCGGACGCCCGGTGGAGATCGTCATCTTCGACACGCTCACACGGTGTCCATGGAGGGTGCTGATCCCCAGGTCAGACGGAGGTAGGTGCGGTCATCGAAGCTGGCCGCACCAGGCCGAACCGCTTTAGTGGCCGGGTGCTCGTGGATGCGCAGCGGGTCGGCAGCCAAAGACGTGGCCAGCCGGTGCTCGGCCAGGGCGAGGCTGGCTTCGGCGCGAAGGTAGCCGTCCGAGGCCAGCACCACCTGATCGACGCTTTTCAGCGGGAAGATCTCGATGAACTGCTCGGGGACGGGGCGGCCGTCCAGCACCCCGTACCCGTAGGGGCCGGCCTGGTTGGCCAGGATGCTCTGCCGCTGCAACACGGGCAGGATCAGGGCCCGGCCCGGGTCCTCTGCCGCGAGCACGCCGGGGTCACCGTCGCCGGCCAGCAGGCAGTGCAGGTAGATCGCTCTGGTTCCGGCGAGCACCCGATCCAGCGGTTTGTCCCCGCTATGGTGCTCCCAGTGCGGTCCCGGTCCGGGCTCGTGTTCACCCTCGGATCCGGGCTCGACCCCGTTTGTCCTGCGGGCGAGCGCGACGTGAACGTCTCCGACCCGCCACACCAGACCCTGCTGCGGCAACATGACCGCGGCCACCGCGCAGGGCGCGACCAGGTCGTCGGTGGCGATCCCCCAGCGGGCTCGTAATTGGGCCAGATCGGCGGTGATCTCCCGCACCGCCTGCTGTGGTCCCGCATCGACGGGAAGACGGGTCAAGGTGTCGGCGACCTGCTCGGCGGCACGCGCCCCACCGCTCAGCCCGCCGTAGTCGCGTCCGCTCTTGTCCGTGGCTCCATCGATCACCGCAACGCACCGCAGCGCCCCGAGTGGGTCTCGAAGGACGACCAGCCGATCCTCACCCGCTCCAGCTTCCGGGTCCTTGGAGGCCAAGTGCTGCTCGGCTACACTCCAGGTCCGCATCCGTGCCGTCCATTCTGTAAGGGCGAGCGCCCCTGCTCTGGGGGCTGTCGCGCCAGGGGGCGTCTTCCTGATCCGGATATCGTTCGTACGAGGTGAACCGTCTCGGCGGAGTTCACAGAGCTCAGCCGGGCAGGATGGCCGGCGTCTTGCGGGCTTCCGTGGGCGATGTAGCCGCCGACGAGGTCGATCAGCCCCAGCGGGTAGAGGGGGTCGCTCGCGGCGGCGATCTCGGGCAGGGGTCGGTGGCTGGCCTGGCGACCCGTTCACTCGTCCCTCTCCTCACGCGATGGTTGCCGCTGCAGTGCGCGCACTCCGGCCACGGCCAGCACCGCCATCACGGCGGTGGCCGCCGCGGCGACCGCGAAGCCGCCGTGCGCGCCGAATGCGTCCACCGCCCGGCCGGAAACCGCCGCTGCGCCGGCCGAGCCTGCCGCGCTCGCCGAGTTCAACCAGGTGAACGCCTGGGTGAGGACGGCTCGATGGACGGCTGCCTCGGCGAGCACCGACGAGAGCACCAGGATCGGGGGGACCGCCATACCGGTCAGCGCGATCGCGAACCCCAGTCCCGGCAACGAGTCGGCCGCGAGCAGCGGCAGGCAGCCGAGCGCCGCGCCAGCCGCCACAAGCGCCAACTGCACTCTCGGCGCCACACGCCACCGGCGCAGCCCGTACAGCCAGCCGGCCAGCAGGCCGCTGCAGCTCGACACTGCGTAGATCGGAGCGGCCGCGCCCGCAGCGCCGTGCAGTACGGCGAAGGCCGCCACCGAGACCTGCATGGCGCCGAAGAACACACCGATGGCGAGGTTGATGCCGACCAGCACGGCGAATCCGGGCCGCAGCAGCGAGCGGCCCGCACGGTGGCGCTCGGCAGCACCGGATGCCGGCGGCGGTGCGCTGCGACGCTGCGCGGCGAAGGCCAGCCCGCCGGACACCACCAGGGTGGCGGCCAGCACCGTACCGAGCCCCGGATGCCCGCTCGCTCCGACTGCGCTGACCAGGACCGGACCGGCCAGGTAGGCCAGCCCGTTGCTGAGCGACTCCAGCGCGAAGGCGGTGGGCAGGTCCGCGGACCTGTCGCCGCGCAGCAGAGCTGACCAGCGGGCCGCGGACAGTGCGCCGAGCTGCGGGATGGTCGCCCCGACTCCCACCCCGCCCGCCACGATCAGCCAGTTCGGGCTGCCGAGCGTGACCACCGCCAGCAGCGCGGCCACCGCCGCGGCGTGAGCGAGCAGCGTGGGCGGCAGCACTCGGGTCTGGCCGAAGCGGTCGACAAGCCGCGCGAGTTGCGGCCCGACCAACGCCTCGGCGACGGCGAAGCCGCCGGTCACCAGTCCGGCCAGCGCGTAGGAGCCGGTCTGGCCGTGCACCAGCCAGATGATGCCAAGGCTGGTCATCGCTATGCCGACTCGGCCGGCGGCAGCGGTCAGGAAGAAGGCCGCGACGCCTGGCGTGTGCAGCAGGGTGCGGTAGGTCGCCGACGACACGGCGCGTCCCTTTCGCTGCCCGACGGGGCGGACCACCCGGGGTCGTCGGCGTCCGAATGTGCCGACCCGTGGTCATCGCCTGGAGCCGTCCAGCGCTGGCGTGGAGAGGGGACGCGCGCCCCACGCCGGCTCCATCACCGGGCAGAAGTCATCGAGTGGTCTCGGTTGGTCCGGGGTGTTCGACCGGGCCGAGCGTAGGCGCCGGGTGCGGGCCGCGTCCAGAGAATTTCGACGGTGCTCCGGTGCGCGCGCTGCCCGAACATCGCGTCGGGGCCACCGCGTCGAGCTGGGTCTTGGACTGCGACGGCGTCGGGTTTCTTTACGGCGAGCAGCACGTTGATGCTCTCACCGCAAGGACCTGGCCTCCGCTCGGGTCGGTGCGATGAGCCCCAAAGTAGAGCGTTGCCGCAGGCCGCAAAGGGTGATCGTCGTCCACCACGAGGCCCGTTTTCGGACTGCGCGTTCGGGGATGAGTCCGGCACTCGCCGCCCTGATATCCGCACAAGGGAGGCACTGATCCAAGAGGTGCCGACCATGCGTCTGGCCAGGGAAGTCGTCTGCGAAGAGGGAAATATCGTGAGCGGCACGCAGAGCGCCAGTGGCATGGAGCTGACCCGGTCTGGACGTCAGAAGTGGACGCTCGCCGGGCGATCGTGCGGCGCCCGAGGTGATGTGGGAGGCCACGACGCGCCTGGCCATGGCGGTGGGAGAGTCGGTTCAGGGAAGCGTTTGACAAAAGCGCGCTGCGGCGGGAATCGCGTAACGCGCCTACAAATGGTGATCTATCCCGTTAGGGTGCATGAGGTCCGTTCCGGCCGTCACAGGAGTCACTCCACTTATGCCGAATGCCGAACCGCTGCGCCCAGACGACCCCCAAGCGATCGCGGCCTACCGGATCGTCGGACGGCTCGGCGAGGGTGGCCAGGGCGTCGTCTATCTCGGTCAGGCCCCGGACGGCCGGCCGGTGGCCGTCAAGGTGCTGCGGCAGCCCGTCGGCGACGACAACCGCTTCGCCAAGGAGCTCGCCGCGGCCCGGCGCGTGGAGCCGTTCTGCATCGCCCAGATGCTCGACGCCTCGGCGGGCGGGCGTCCGTACATAGTCAGCGAGTACGTCGAAGGGCCCTCCCTGCAGCAGGCGGGCCGCCATGACGGCGCCGACCTGCAGCGCCTGGCCGTCAGCACGGCCACCGCACTGACCGCCATCCATGAGGCGGGCATCGTGCACCACGACTTCAAACCCGCCAACGTGCTGCTCGGACGAGACGGGCCGCGCGTCGTCGACTTCGGCATCGCCCACGTCGCCGATTCCGCGGTCACCGTCACCAGCGGCGTCGTCGGAACGCCCGCGTACATGGCCCCCGAACAACTCGCGGGCGCCTACGTCGGCCCGGCCGCTGACGTCTTCGCCTGGGCTTCGGTCATGGTGTTCGCGGGGACAGGCACGCCACCGTTCGGCAACGATTCACTGCCTGCGGTCATCACTCGCATCCTGAACCAGGAGCCGTTCCTGGGCGACCTGCCGGAGCCACTGCGCTCAGTCGTGTACGCCTGCCTGGCCAAGGACCCGGGTGCCCGCCCACAGATGCGGGACGTCCTGCTGCGCCTTCTCGGCGGGCAACCGGCCACCACCAGCGGAAACCAGCACCCGCCGGTGGAGGGCCAGCACACGCCCGGACCCCGGTGCGCTCCGGCAGGCGGCCCGCCCCGCGCCCTCCCGCCAAGCCGCGGGGCACTGCGCCGGCCGCTGATCGCCGGCGTCTCCGGAGCGGTCGCCGTGTGCCTGGCGGGCGGCGTCGTCGGCTGGAACGCCTGGCTGAACGCCGACCCCGCCCCGCCGGCGCAGGCCGCCGGCTTTAGCGAGCCGTCCCCCTCCGCCACCACCAAGCACAGGAAGACCGTCGCGCCCAAGAAGGCCCGAACCCCGGCGGTCACCCCGACGACCAAGCGCCCGCGCCCCACCCCCAGGCCGTCGCAGGAGCGCGCCACCGTCCGGCCTACGCCTGCGAACACCTTCACGGCGACCAAGAAGCCGGCGACCAAAAGGCCGGAGACAAAGCCTCCGTCGCCCACCGCGAGCAAGCCCAAGGCCGCCTCGTTCAGCCTCGCCTACGTGCGGGTCGCCGGCGCGTCCAGGATCAACGACGCGGGCGTCACCTGCTACTCAGGGCCGGTGAGCTTCGGCATCGCCCTGGACGCGAGCGAGATGGGAGCCCCGTTCTCCTACCGGTGGCTCGTCGACGGACAGGTGATCGAAAGCGGCTCCAGGCGGATGCCGTCCCACAGCCGGGGCGACTACTTCGGCTCGAAGAAGCAGATCAACCCCGACCTCGGGTCCACGCACACCGTCACCTTCCAGCTCACCTCGCCGGCGCGGAGGACCAAGTCGGCCACCTGGACCATGTGCTGACTCGGCCCCCTTGACCAACAGCCGGCTTGCCCTGGGCGCCGGAGAACACCCGCAGGAGTCGACGATCTTGAGGAGTGCCCGCCCTGCGGCGGCCGGGTCGCCAGACCTTGCGACGAGCGGCGCGGCCTCGTCCAGGAAGCGGTGCACGGTGAACAAGGCCTACTGAGGCCGGACGTTGTGGTTGCGGGCGAACAGGTTGCCGGGGTCGTACCGACGCTTGACCGCCGCGAGCCGCTCATAGGTCTGCGTTGGATAGATCGCGGCGACATCCTCCTCGGTGGCAGAGGCGAGGAAGTTCGCGTAGGCGCCGCTGACGTGAGGTGTGAGTCTCCGCCAGATCGCTTCCAGAGCTGGACGAGAGGCCTCGACGACCGGCTCCGGACCCGCGGTGGTGGCCACGAACATCAACTCCGCTCGGCGATGCGCGTAGGCGGTGGCGTCGTCGGGCACTCGGGACACCGCACCGCCGACGCTGCGAACGACGATGAACGGCGATCGCTCCGATGCCCCGACCTCGACAAGGATCCGAAGGACCTCGGACACCGATTCCTTGTCGACGAACGCGCTCCGGGTGACGAGCCGGATGCCAGGCGGCGGGGTCGCGCCATCCACGAGCGTGTCCGCATAGGGCTTCAGCGCGACATCGTCGTCGATCACCGTACCGAGCCGGCGGATCGGGTCGATGGCCTTCGCGGCGAGCTCCGGGTCATCGCCGTCAAAGGCGACCTGGATCTCGACCGGCGCTTCGGGTCCGCCGGCGAAGGGATTGGCGAACATCGCGATGGATGTGAGCCCTTCGGGGGCGGTGCGGAGGTAGTCCGCCCAGCCCTGGAGCACGCCGGCCGCCTCCGACGCCGGGAAGGCGATCTTGCCGTAGAAGACGTCTGTCGTCGGGTGTGCCGCGAACTCGAAGGCGGTCACGATCCCGAAATTGCCGCCGCCACCGCGAATCGCCCAGAACAGCTCCGGGTTCTCCTCCGCGCCGGCACGCACGACCTCTCCATTGGCGGTGACCACCTCTGCGGCGACCACGTTGTCCAGGGCCAGGCCGTACTTCCTGACCTTCCAGCCGATGCCACCGGTCAACGTCAGCCCACCGACACCGACGCTCTTGGTGTCGCCCGAGGAGATCGCCAGGCCATGCGGGGCCAAGGCGGCCGCGACCTGACCCCAGGTGGCGCCGCCGCCGATCCGCACGAGGTGACGTTCGTTGTCGATGATCTCCACGGTCGCGAGGTTGCTGAGGTCGATCACGACGCCGTCGTCGTTGGTGCCGAAGCCCGGAAAGCCGTGGCCGCCGCCTCGCACGGACAGCGAAAGCCCTGTGCCGGCAGCGAACCTGACACCCGCTTGCACGTCCTCGACGCTCTTGGGCCGCAGGACATAGGCCGGACTACCCGAAGCCAGTACCGAGCGACTGGCCGACTCGTACTCCGCTGCGCCCGGTTCGATGATGTCGCCGCCGAAGTCACGGCGAAGGGTTTCAAGCGCTGAACTCATGATGTTCCTTCCACACAGAGAACTGGCCCGGCTGGTGGTCGCCGCCCGGCAGCCGGGTGATGACGCCCAGGCGGTTGGTGGCGTTGATCAGGGCGATGAGCACCACCAGGGCGGCGCGTTGCTCCTCGTCGTCATGCTTGGCGGCGTTCGCCCGGGCCTCGTCCGTGACGCCACCGGCCGCGTCAACGATGCGGATGCCCGTTGATCCGACTGGCGCGGAGCAGCACCAGATCCTGGGTCGCGCGAGCGGGCCGCCGAAGAGGTTCAAGCGGGGTTCCAAGAAGCATCCCTCGTGTTGTCGCGTATCGCACTGAACGAACACAAGATGCCGACGACCCGATCCTTGTGACAGCGCGGACGGGTGACGTGCGCCACAAACAGGTGGCTCCATCGGGTGATATCCGACGCACCGCTGCTCACGACGCTGCCTCGGCGTCACGTCGGTTGGCGCGGACAACAAGGATTGGCTACCGTCTCGGTGTCACAAAACGGCGGCGTCCGACGTCTGGTGGGAGTGACACAGTCGAAAGCGAACAGGAGCCACCCCATGTCCGGCACGTCGCAGACCGCGCCCGAAGATCGCGGCGGGGACATGAGCCAGGACGACCGCCCGGACTCCGCCACCGAGGCGTTCGTCGCCCACCGCAACCTGCTGTTCACCGTCGCCTACGAGATGCTCGGCTCGGCCGCGGACGCCGAAGACGTCCTGCAGGAGACCTGGCTGCGGTGGGCGGGAGTCGATCTCGATGCGGTGCGGGATCAGCGTGCCTACCTGGTCCGGATCACCACGCGTCAGGCGCTCGCCCGGCTGCGCACGCTCGGGCGGCGCAAGGAGTCCTACGTCGGCCAATGGTTGCCGGAGCCGCTGCTGACCGCGCCGGATGTGGCCGAGGACGTCGAGCTGGCCGACAGCGTCTCGATGGCGATGCTGCTGGTGTTGGAGACGCTCGGGCCGACCGAGCGGGCGGTGTTCGTGCTGCGCGAGGTGTTCGATCTGGACTACGACGAGATCGCCGAAGCCGTCGACAAGAGCCCGGCCGCGGTCCGCCAGATCGCCCACCGGGCGCGGGCACACGTCGCCGCGCGCCGACCGCGCGGTGCCGTTTCCCCTGCCGAGACCCGAGACGCGCTCGAGGCGTTCCAACGGGCGGTCGAAACGGGCGATCTGCAACGCCTGCTCGACATCCTCGCGCCGGACGTCGTCCTCCTGGGTGACGGTGGCGGAATCAAGCAGACCGCGCTGGCGCCCGTCGTGGGGGCCGACAGGGTGGCCCAGGTGCTGACCAGGATCCGCGCCGCGGCATCGCTGCAGCCGGCACAGGTCAATGGCTACCCGGCGCTGATTCTCCGGCTCGACGGTGAGGTCGACACCGTCGTGGCGGTGCGCATCGACGACGGTCTCATCACCGGGCTCTACGCCGTGCGCAATCCCGAGAAGCTGTCGCACATGGAGCGGGAGACCGCCCTGCACCGCTGAGCCCGGCAACGCACCCGACCGCAGTGGTGACAACGCAGGACGGCGGAATGACGTTGTCGGGCACTCCCAGCGGAGTCGATGCGGCGACACTCGGGTCGAGCACTGGCAGACCGCAACACATGAACAAGCGACACGCCGGAACGTTCGAGGCCGGACATCTCCTCCTCATCATGATGACGTTCCTGCAAGTTGTCGGGTGACCGAGTCTGGATCCGCGGACGCCTGCGAGACGAGCATCGGCTGCGCCGCCGACGCGCTGTGGTGCCCGTGACACGGACACCACAGGCGCGGTGCGACTGCCTCGGCGCGGTGGGAGACTAGCGTGCCCACATGGGGCCGAGGTACGAGCCGCCGGTGGCGTCGAGCACGTTGCCGGTGATCCAGCGGGCGTCGTCCGAGGCGAGGAATGCGACGGCGTCGGCGATGTCGGCCGGCCGGCCGATCCTGCCGAGCGCGGTCAGGTCCGACAAGATGGTCCGGGTCTCGGGGTTGTGCAGGGTGTCGGTTACATCGGTGTCGGTGGCGCCGGGGCTCACCGTGTTCACCGTGATGCCGCGTTCGCCGAGCGCGTTCGCCAGCGTCCGGCTCATGACCTCCAGGGCGCCCTTGGTCATCGCGTAGGCGATCTGGCCGGGCAGGGCGACCCGCGTGGCGAGCGAGGAGATGTTGACGATGCGCCCGCCGTCGGGCATCAGCGACAGTGTGGCCTGGATGAGGAACAGCGGCGCCTTCACGTTGATCGCGAAGACCTCGTCGAACTGGCCAGGGGTCAGCCGATCGACCGACCCGGCCCGCACCGTGTCCTGGTTTCCGCAGGCCGCGTTGTTGACCAGGATGTCCAGCTGCCGCCCCCGCAGGCCCGCGGTCAGGCCGGTGAGCAACGTCCGCACGTCGCCGTCCGTGCCGAACTCCGCCTGGACGGGGAAGGCTTCGCCACCGGCCTGTTCGATCGTGGCCACCGTCTCCTTGGCCGCGTCGGCGTTGCGGCTGTAGTGCACCGCCACCAGCGCGCCGTCCGCGGCCAGTCGCTGGGCGATGGCGCGGCCCATTCCCCGTGAGGCGCCGGTCACCAGCGCGGTCTTGCCCTTCAGGTCCGTCATATCGGTCTCCTGTCAGTGGTAGGCGATGACCACGAGGCTGGCAGGGACCGCTCACCACCCACTCACCACCCGCACACCGGCCCTTCACCGTCCACCGGCGTCGAACGCGGCCACCGCTGCCAGAGCCTCAGCCGAGGCGGCGGCCGCCGGACGATCACCGTACGCGCGCGCGGTGGCGAGGGCCTGCCGGTAGCGGAAGCGGGCCTGGCCGGCGTCCTGCTCGGCCTCCGCGACCCGGCCGAGGCCGATGAGGATCCGCCAGCGCGTCCGCGCGGCGCTCATCGATGTCCGGTCGCAGCCTCGCAGCGCCAGGTCGTACAGCTCGCGGGCGGCCGACAGATCGCCGCGCAGGCGCGCGACGTCCGCGAGCCCGCGCTGGGCGCCGGCCTGGGTCTCGGGCGTTCCAGTACGGCGGGCGAATTCGATGGCGCGCTCATACTCCGCGCCCGCGGCGAGCAGCCTGCCGGCTTCGGCCAGCCCGTCGGCGTTCCTGACGAGCAGCCTGGTCAGGTCCTCCACCGCGCCCAGCCGTCCCGCCAGGTCAACCGCCTCCGCCATCAGTGCGGCGAACCCCGTCTCGTCCGCGAACCCGGCCATCTGCTCCAGGGCGGCGAGGACTCCCCAGCGGTCCCCAGTCCCGCGGAACCCCTCCAGCGCGGCACGGAACGCCCGCTCGGCGGTGTCCCGCTCGCCGCCGAGGAGGCTCGTGACCCCGGATTCAAGGCGGGCGAACGCTTGAGACCACGGATCGGCGGGGACCTCCCCGTCCGCGCGGCGGGGACCGTTCACCATGAACCGCAGGACGCGCAGGAACGGGTATCGCAGACGCCGATCGGCAAGGCGCTCCAGATGATCGCGCAGTCGCTGATCGTGCGCGTCGTCGGCGGCCGCGGCGTGCGCCAGGCACAGCGTGTACTCCTCTTCGAGACCGGCAGGCGGCTCGTCGCCGATCGTCAAGAGCAGGCCGGCGGCCACCGAGGCTCGCTCGCCGGGCAACCCCCGCAACTGCCCCTGCCACGACAGGGCGGCGAGCAGACGGAGCCCGAGCGTGGGGTCGGCCCCCGCCGCCCAGTGGAGCGCCGCGTGGAAGTTGCCGCGTTCGGCGTCGAGGCGGGCCAGCCACTCCAGCTGGTCAGGGCCGCGCAGGTGCGGCTCGGCGGCCCGGGCCAATTCGAGGAAGTACGCCGCGTGGGCCGCCCTCAGCTGTTCCCGCTCGCCGTCGCCGGCCAGCCGCTCGGCGCAGAACTCATGGACGGTCTCCAGCATGCGGTACCGGCCCCCGCCGGCCTCCACCAGGGACTTGTCGACGAGGTCGGCGAGCAGTTCGACGACCTCGCCCTCGGACGGCCCGCAGACCCGGACGGCCGCATGGAGCGGCGCGCCGCCGCTGAAGACCGTCAGCCGCGCGGCCAGCGCCTGTTCGGGTCGGCTCAGCAGATCCCAACTCCACCCGACGACCGAGCGGAGCGTCCTGTGTCGGGGCGCCGCCGAACGATCGCCACGCGACAGGAGCCGGAACCGGTCGTCCAGCCGGGCCTCGACCTCCTCGAGCGTCAGCGACCGCATCCGCGCGGCCGCGAGCTCGATCGCCAGCGGCAGTCCGTCGAGCGCCCGGCAGACCCGCAGCACCGCGTCGACGTTGGCGCCGTCGATCAGGAAACCGGGCCGCACGGCGGCGGCCCTGTCGGCGAACAGTCGCACCGCCGGATTGCCGAGCGCCTCCTGACCGCCGCCGTCCAGCGGCGGGACCGGGTGCAGCGTCTCTCCGGTGATGCCCAGCCTCTCCCTGCCGGTGACCAGGATCCGCAGGTCCCGGCAGGCCGACAGCAGCCGACGGGCGAGCGCGGCGACCTCGCCGACGACGTGCTCGCAGTTGTCCAGGACGAGCAGCACCCGCCGATCGGCCAGCCCCGCGATCAGCCGTTCCACGGGGTCGAGCGGACCGGACGGCCCGGGCACCAGCCCGGCCTCGCGTAGGCCCAGCGCGTTGATCAGGACCTGCGGGGCGGTTGCGCCGTCGGCGAGCGGGGCCAGGTCGACGAAGCGGACCTCATCCTGCTCCCGCCCGGCGGCCTCGACCGCCAGCCGGGTCTTGCCGACCCCGCCCGGCCCGGTAAGCGTGACCAGGCGTCGCTCGCCGAGCAGCGCGCGGACGCGTTCGAGGTCGCCGTCGCGCCCCACGAAACTGGTGAACTGGGCCGGAACGCCGCCTCGCGCCGCCTCGGCGGGCGAGGGCCCGGCGCGCAGCACCGCCATGTGCACACCGCCGAGCTCAGGAGAGGGATCGACACCGAGCTCCTCCGCCAGCGTCCGCCGCGCGTCTTCGAACACCTGGAGCGCCTCGGCCTTCCGACCGCTCCCGTACAGGGCCCGCATGAGCTGTCCGCGAAGGCGTTCCCGCAGCGGGTGCGCCGCCACGATCTCCGGCAGCTCCGCCGCCAGGTCGCGGTGCTCACCGTGCGCCAGCCGCGCCTCGACCAGGTCTTCGAGTACGGCGACCCGCAACTCCTCCAGCCTGGCGGCCTGCTCCCCTGCGAAGGGCGCGTCGACGACGTCGGCCAGCGCCGGCCCCCGCCACAGTCCCAGGGCCTCGTCCAGGAGCCGCGCGGCGCCACCGTGATCTCCGGCGGCGAGCACGTGCCGCCCTTCGCCGGCGAGCCGCTCGAATCGGTGCATGTCGACGTCGTCGGGATCGACGAGCAGCCGGTATCCGGCGGGACCGAACTGGAGCAGATCCCCTGTTTCGCCCGCGGCCCCGAGCCGGCGACGCAGCCGGGACACCTGGGACTGCAGGGCGTGCGCCGCACCGCTCGGTGCCTGCGGGCCGTACAGGCTCTCGACGAGCCGCCGCACGCCCATCGTCTGGCCCACGTTCAGCAGCAACAGCGCCAGCAGCGCACGCAGCTGCGGTCCGCCGACCGCGACCGTCTCGCCATCGGCGGACCACACCCCCAAGGCCCCCAGGACACCGAATCGCACGGCAGGCAGGATGGTCAGGAGCCGCTGAGGGCGGGCACGGGGTTGCCGGGGAGAGGTCGCAGGTCCTCGGGGTGGGCCTCTCGCCCCGTGCTCGTTGTCACAGAGGGTGAGCTCGGCTCCGACGTCTGGGCCCTCGTCCCGCGCTGTGCGATCACCACTCCCCCATCAATCGGTCTCCTTGGCAGCAACCCTATGCTCCCTGACATTCGCGACCGGCTGCGTTGCGGCCTGGACAGCGAGGACGTTCTTCGCCTGCCTCTTCGTCCACGCCCTCGACGGTCAGGTCGTCGCTAGCCTGAATCCGATGTCCCCCGGCTGGACCAGAAGCGCCGAAGCAAGAACCGGAAGAGCTCGGCATGCTCCCCGAAGAGGATCCCGCCGAAATCGAGGGCGCAATGGCGCTCGCCGAACGGCGTACCGGACGCCTGGAGCCTCACCGACCAAGAACGCGAACAAGCCCACCACGGCCACGCGACAGGACGGCGCGCGATGAGCCCGAGCCTTCACCGAGGTCATCGACGATCGGCGTCCTGTTCGTCTGTGCCCACGACGCCGGCCGATAGCAGTCGGCCGCCTCGAATTCACGCCACTTGATCACGCGGGGTCGCCTCTTCGGTTGCATGATCGCCAGAGATATTTGTATGGTCCACCTTACAGATTGGAGATTGAGATGGACATCACCAGCTGGATCGAGTGTTTGCCCAAGGTGGAGTTGCACGTCCACCTGGAGGGGTCGCTGCGTCCCGCGACGCTGTTCGCGCTGGCCCGGCGTAACGGCGTCGACCTCTCCGCCCAGTCGCCGGACGACTTGGCGGCCCTGTACCGGTTCGATGGGTTCGACGACTTCGCCCGGCTGTTCATGACGGGGTTGGACGTCCTGCGCACCGCCGAGGACTTCGCCGACACCACCGCCGCGCTCGCCGCCGAGCTCGCAGCGCAGAACGTCCGGTACGCCGAAGTGACCACAACGCCGTTGCACCACCACCGGCGCGGCGTGGCGTTGGAGGCGTACGCGGCCGGGCTGGAGGAGGGACGGCGTCGCGCGCGTACGGATCACGGCGTGGAGCTCGGCTGGATCTGCGACATCTCCCGGGAGTCGGAGGACCCCGGCTCGCACTTCACCGTGGACTTCCTGCTGGGCCGGACCGCCCCGCAGGGCATCGTCGGCCTCGGGCTGGGCGGGGTGGAGACCGGGTTTCCGCCCGAGTTGTTCGCCTCCTCCTTCGCCAAGGCGAAGGCCAACGGCCTGGCCTCGCTCCCGCACGCCGGAGAGACCGCCGGCGCCGAGAGCGTTTGGGGGGCACTGCGCACGCTGAAGGCCGACCGGATCGGCCACGGCATCCGGTGCCTGGACGATCCCGCACTCGTCGCCCACCTGGTCGAACACCGGATCCCGCTGGAGGTGGCGCTCAGCTCCAACGCGAGCCTCAAACTCGTCCAGGACCTGAGCTCGCACCCGCTCGGCGACCTGGCGCAGGCCGGGCTGGTCGTGACGCTCAACACCGACGACCCCGCCTACTTCCAGACCACGCTGAACCAGGAGCTGCGGGCGGCCCACGACCTGCACGGCTTCACGCGGCAAGCGCTCAGGGACGCCCAGGCCGCCGCGCTCGACGCCTCCTACGCCCCCTCGGCGACCAAGACCGCCGTCCATCGCGAGCTGACGGAGGTCCACCCATGACTGGCATCGCTCCTCAGGCCGTCATCGCCAAGCTCGGCCCGCGCTCTCTTCCGGTCGAGGGCGACCTGCTGCTCCCGCACAACGACGGCATCCGCTCCACCCAGCGGCTGGGCCAAGGCGTACTCGAGCACACTGACCTCGTGCGTCGCCGGCCCGACGCCGACGAGCGCATCACGGCGCGCACCCGGCCGGCCGGCGAGCTGTCGATGCCCACGGGCCTGTGATCGGACAGGGAACCCATGGCACGCCCACCAGGCCCAGACCGCCCGCTGTACGTCCGCATCGCCATGTCCCTCAAGAGCCGGATTCTGGCCGGGCACTACGCGCCTGGCGAACGCCTGCCCAGTGAGGACGACCTGGCCCGCGACATGGCGGCCAGCCGTAGCACGATCCGCCAGGCACTCGCCGACCTGCGGCGGGCCGGATATGTCACCAGCCGCCGAGGGTCGGGCAGCTATGTCGCCGACACGCTGCCCATCGAGCCGCTGTCACCGCGCTCGGGCCCCGTCTACACCGGTTTCCTCGACGACCTGGACAACGAGGCCCACCATGTACGGGAACTCGGCCGCACCCGGCAGACCCTCGCCGCCGACGAGGCGACCGCCGCCCTGCTACGGATCCCGATCGGTGCACCAGTGGTTCGCTACCGGGCGACCCGGCTCCGCGACGGCGTGCCGTACGGCGTCGCGACCGACGTCATCCCGTTGGATATCGCCGACCGGATCACCACGGATGTGCTCACGTCCAGCCCGACCATCGTCGATGCGCTGTCACTGGCGGGCAGCCGCGTCGCCGAGAGCCTCCAACGCCTCGAACCCGCCATCCTGAACGCCGCAGACGCCGAACGCTGCGGTCTGTCCGCCGGCGATCCCGCGGTGACGATCGCCGGCGTCGCCTACGACGCCGAGCGGACCCCGATCGACGCCTACACCCTGGTGGTCATCGCCGGCTACGGCATCGGCCTGCATCTCACCCGCGCCAACCCCGACCTTGCGCCCCAACCTCATTCCGAAACCAAACGATCAGAAAGTTGATATGCAGCCATGACCGTCCCCCGTAGAAGAGCCGAGATGTTCATCGCCGCCGAGCACGATCGCCGGCTGAACGCTCGTACCACCGGTGACGAGCGACGCATGCTCGTCGACTTCCTAGGGGCTCAGCGTGCGACCTTGGAGCTGAAGTGCGCGGGCCTGGGGACGGAGTTGTCTCGACGATCTGTGGAACCCTCCACGCTCTCGCTGCTCGGACTGATCCGGCACCTCGCCGATGTGGAGCGCCGCTGGTTCCGGCAGGTGATGGCCAGGCAGGACGCGCCACCCCACTTCTCCTCGAAGGAACACCCCGACGACGACTTCGACGGTGCAGCGCCCGACCCCGCGGTCATCGCCGCGGCCTGGGAGGCCTGGCGCGCCGAGGTGGCATTCGCCGATGACTTCGTCGCCGAGGCGCCCGACCTCGACATCGTGGGCGACGACTCATGGCGAGGGACGGTATCGCTGCGCTGGGTACTCATCCACATGGTCGAGGAGTACGCCCGGCATAACGGACACGCCGACCTGCTCCGTGAGCGGATCGACGGAGCGGTAGGCGTGTGATCCCACGGCGGTCGTCCCGTCGAGATCACCGCCGAGGAGAAGTGCGCACGACGCCGATGATGCCAGGCGTCCTCGGTCTCGGGTCGACGGACAGGCCTTTTGGCAAGCTGATGATGGCGCGGTCGCGGCCGAGGTGGCGGACAATCTCGTCGCTCACGAGCGGGCCGCCGCCTGCGTGGCCGAACCGCAGCACGCCCGCGCGCTGCCCGGTGTGGATCTCGCCTTCTACCAGGTGGGGCCGCAGTTGCTGTACGTCGGCGTGGTGGCGCTCACCGGGATGCCGGCGTACCTGCGCCTCCTGCCCCGGTGGAGCGTGGGGTTGGTGCTGGTGAGCAGCCTGCTGCCGGTGGCGACGCTGGACCTGCTCCCGGTCGCCGCCGCCGGATACCTGGTGGCGCTCCTGCCGCTGCGGCGCCGGCTCGATGGCCGGTGACCGCGGCTGCCACGGCCGGGACTGACGAGTGCGAGTTCGAAGGTCCGTTCACCGCCGTCATCCGACCACCCGTCCGGACGCGACCGCGTAGAAGCGGTAGTTGGTCCGCTGCCGATGAAGGTCGGGGGCAAGGTGGCGGGCACTGCCACCGTGGACTGGTCGGATCCGTTGTGGACCGACGTCGCCGGCACGGCGGCATACGTGCGCCGGATGGCGGTGCGCCGCTGGGCGACTGGACCGGGTGCCGTGATTCTCGACTGGGTGGCCGACACCGCAGGGCAGCGGGGTGTCGACGCCATCGGCGAGCGCGCCGTCGCCGCCCTGAAGACCTGGAGGATTCTGACCAAGCCGCGTGCCTGACACCGACGTTCACTGAGTCTTTTGGTCCTGCGTGCCCCGGGCGTAGCTGGACGATCAAGTCCGGCGAGGATGACGGAAGTCACATGCCCACGACGGCGTGGTACAGCAGCTCGGTCAGCTCGTCGGCATAGGCGGGCTCGCTCACGTCCCGCCCGGTGGCCACGCGCAGGAAGACCGCGCCCACCAGCATCTCGAGGAAGACATGCTGGTCCACCCCCGGCCGCACGCCAGGCTGCGCCAGCGTCCCGGCCAGGTGCGCACGGCGGGGCCGCACCAGCTCGAGGCCGAAGCGCCGCTTGTCGGGCAGGTCGGCCATGAGCCCCAGGAACGCCTGGACCACCTCCGGCCGGCCGAAGCGGGCCACCACGGCGTCCACCCACGCCCGCAGGTCAGCCCGCAGGTCGCCCGACACCCGCGGCGCCGTGCGCTCCGACTGGCCGAACAGCGCCTGCGCGACGATGTCCGCCTTGGAGCGCCACCGCCGGTAGACCGCGGGCCGGCTCACGCCCGCCCGCCGCGCGATGGCGTCGATCGAGGTCTGCTGGTAGCCCACCTCGGCCAGCAGCTCCAGCGTCGCCTCCAGCACCCGCGCCTCCACGGCGGGATCCCTCGGCCGCCCCTTGACAGAGGCCCTGTCCGGTCTCACCATTACGTTCCAAACTGTAACGTAAACCACACCTCAGGCGCGAAGGTGGGACGGGAGCACCCCATGGTCCAACGCGCCCTCATCGCCCTGCTGTTACTCCTGACAGCCTTCCTCCCCGGATCGTCCCCCGCGCAGGCCCACGCGCGGCAAGGGCTCAGGATCCTCCTCACCAACGACGACGGCTACGGCTTCCCGTTCATCCAGGGGCTACGGCGGGCCCTCACCGCGGCCGGGCACGAGGTGACCATCGTCGCCCCGGCAGCCGACTCCAGCGGGAGCGGCACCGCGTTCAACGCCAAGTTCGGCACCACCCTCGAAGCGGCGGAGAAGTCGCCGGGCGTCTGGTCGGTCAGCGGCAGCCCCGGCGACGCGGTGGCGTTCGGCCTGCGAGTCGTCTTCGCCGGTGACCCGCCGGACCTCGTGGTCTCCGGGCCCAACGCGGGGCAGAACGTCGCGGCCATCGTCAACCATTCCGGCACCGTCGGCGCCACCATCGCGGCGCTGGACAACGGCGTGCCCGCGGTCGCCTTCAGCACGGCCCTGGACCTCACCACCAACCCGCCGTCCTTCCCCAGCGCCCAGCAGTCCATCGCCTTCGCCGTCAAGGTCGTCGACCGGCTGGCGAGCTCGCGCCACGTCCTGCCGCCGCGGACGTCGCTCAACGTCAACTACCCGGTCAAACCCAACGGCACGGTGAGCTTCGCCCGGCTGGGCACCTCGTCGTTCATCTCCACCGGGTACGCTCCCGCGCCCGAGGTCTGCGCGGCCTGCTATCGCATCCTGCCGGTGGTGGCCACCGAACCGGACCCGGTCCGCGACGCCGACCGCACGCTGCTCGACGCCGGGCACGTCACCATCACGCCCCTCGACGGCAGCTGGGAGGCCTCACCGGCCGTCACGGCGCTCCTGCGCCTGCGGCTGGCGGGCCTGACCCCGTGAGCCAATAGCCGGACGCGCCGTGCGGAAGCGTCGCCGAGCACGACGACCCCGATCAATGATTCACAGGGCAGACCCTGGCGAGCCGGTGGCCGGGCGGGCGGCCAGGACGTCGATGTCGTCGTCGGTCTCGGGCAGGACTGGCGGGCCGGAGGTCACCGCGACCTTGCCCGAGGGCGGCGCGGTGACGCGTGGCTGGGAGCTCCAGGTGAGGTAGTCCGTCGTGGTCGAGGTGTCGAAGAAGCGCTCGGTCGGATCGATCCGCCAGAACGTCGAGGCGCTCAGCGGCAGCCCGTTCCTGTCGACGAAGACGCTCCAGTTGACCGCCAGTAGGAGCAGAGGCGGCGGAGTCGCTGATCCGCCGCCGACCATCCGTCGAGCCCGCTGTTCACGATCACGTCCGAGTCCGAACCATTGGAGCGACCCTCGCTAGTCGCGAACGGTGAGGCCCATGGAGCGGGCCGTGCCCGCGATGATCTTCTCGGCCTGGTCCAGGTCGGCGGTGTTGAGGTCGGGCAGCTTGGCTTGGGCGACCTCGCGGAGCTGGGCGCGGGTGATCCAGCCGCCGTTCTGGTGGCCCGGGCGCGGGCTGCCGCCGTCGAGCCCGGCGATGCGCCGGATCAGCGAGGCGGTAGTCGGCTGCTTGGTGGCGACCTCGAACGACCGGTCCTCGTACACGGTGATGACCGCGGGGATCACGAACCCGCGCCGGTCCTGAGTCTGCGCGTTGTACTGCCGGCAGAACTCCATGAGGTTGATGCCCAGTGGGCCGAGGTCCTTGCCGACGTTCGCCGGGCCCGCCTCACCGGCCTGAATGTGCAGGGTGACGACCCTGGCTACCTTGTTCTTCGCCATGGCGGCTAAGGTAAAGCCTCCCGTTACTGGAGACTCAAGGGAATTATGAGCTACACGATCGGCCGCCTGGCGAAGCTGACCGGCCTGCCGGTGAAGACGATCCGTTTCTACTCAGACGCGGGGGTGCTGCCCGAGCCCGAACGCACTCCCTCCGGTTACCGGATCTACGGCGATGAGGATCGGGCGCGGCTGGAGCTGATCCGCACGCTCAGGGAGATCGGGGTCGACCTGGCCACGATCCGCTCGCTCGGCGACCGCCGACTGAGGGACGTACTCGATCTTCACCTCAAGGCGGTCGAGACGCAGCTCAAGTCGCTCCAGCGGACCAGGGCGGTGCTCAGGGCCACGCTCGCCCGCGGTGGCGATCCCGCCGAGGAGGATCTGCGCAGGCTCCACGCGCTCGGCCGGCTCGGCGCGGCCGAGATGGAGATACTGCTCGACGAGTTCGTCGCCGAGGTGGGCGGCGACATCGAGGCTCGGCACGAGTGGCTTACCCGGATGCGCGACTGCATGGTCCCCGATCTGCCCGAGGAGCCGACCGCCGCGCAGCTCGACGCCTGGCTGGAGCTGGCCGAACTGCTCGCCGACGAGGACTACCGTGACAGCCTGCGCAGGCAGAGCAGGGATTTCTGGCAGGAGGAAAGGGATTACAACGCCTGGCACGAGATCAACGTCCAGGTCATGCGGGAGGCGCTGAGCGCTTCGCAGGCGGGCATCGAGCCGGGCTCACCCGAGTCCGAGCCGATTCTCGAACGGATCCTGGCGGTCATGGGGCAGAGCCGCGAGGAGCTGCTGCGCGGGTTCGACGAGCACGACCCGCGGGCCGCCAGGGTGTGGGAGCTGGTGTCGATCATCCAGGACACGCCCTGGCCGTCGGAGCCCACGATCGCGTATGGCTGGATCGAGGCCACGTTGCGTCGATTGTCGAGTACGTGAGGTCGCATACCTTCTCGTTCCCGCGGCTGCTACCCACATGCGATCACGGCACAGGCGCTGGCATCGGCTGGCTGGTGGCCGTCAAGGTGCTGCGGCAGTCCGTCGGCGGCGACCATGACCGCCATCCATGAGGCGGGCATCGTGCACCGCGACTTCAAGCCCGCCAACGTGCTGCTCGGACGAGACGGGCCGCGCGTCGTCGACTTCGGCATCGCCCACGTCGCCGATTCCGCGGTCACCCTCACCAGCGCGAAATGAGCGGCGCCGGTTGTCAGGTGATGCGGTCGGCCGGGCCGGTCCCGGACGCGGTGGGCTCGTACCACCAGCCGGACGCGAGCGCGGGCAGGAAGGTCAGTCCTAGCCTGCGCTGAGCAGAAGCCAGCCCGCCCCCACCTTCGCCGGGGGCGGACGGTCGTCCCTCGTCGGGCCTCACCCCGGACACTCCGTCCGCGCGACCGTATATACTATGGGTACTTATTATCAGCACCCATACTTTATGGAGGTTGTTCACATGTGGGAGTTCGAGCACAGCGTCGACGCTGCTGAAGTCACCCCGGCGCAGGTCTACGCCCGCTATGCGGACGTCGCGTCCTGGACAGAGTGGGACGAGGGCATCGAGAAGGTGACTCTGGACGGTCCGTTCACCGTCGGCACTACCGGCACGATGACCCCGGCCGGGCAGGACCCATTGCCGTTCACCATCACGGAGGCCGTCCCCGGCGAGAGCTTCACCGACGAGACCGTGATCCCGGGTGCGGTCACGCTGCGGTTCGTCCACCGTCTGGCCGCCCTGCCCGGCGGCGGTACCCGGATCACTCACCGCCTGGAGATCGACGGACCGGCCTCCGAGCAGATGGGGCCTGAGCTGGGCCCGCAGATCACCGCGGACTTCCCTGAGGCCATGCAGGCCCTGGCCGAAGCGGCCGGGCGGCCCGTGTGACCGGCCGAGCGCAGGGGCCCTGGGGCAACCCGGGATTCCTGCTGTGGCGTGTCACCCTGAAGTGGCAGCGAGAGGTCGCCGCCGTGCTGCGGCCGCTTGGACTCACCCACCCCCAGTTCGTGGTGCTCGCCAGCACCTCATGGCTCGGCCGCCACGGCAGCCCTCCGAGCCAGCGTGAGCTGGCCGACCACACTGGTATGGATGCCATGACCGCCTCCCAGGTCGCCCGCACGCTGGAAACCAAGAAGCTGATCACCCGCGCAGGCGACCCGCACGACACGCGCGTCAAGCGCCTTCACGTCACCCCCGATGGCCTCGCTCTCGCCCGGCAGGCCATCGAGCTCATCGAAGCCGTCGACGACGCCTACTTCGCCGCCGCTCCCGACCATGCAGGGCTCGTCACCGCGCTACTCGCCCTGGCTCCGCCACCGGACCTGCGCTGACGCTGAATACCGACATTCGGAACGGCCAATGCGGTCTTGGCGGTAGGCGATCGCCGCGCCCAGGCGATGCTCGAACCAGCGCGGTGCGCAGCTCCACGCCACCGTCGTCAGCGGTGGCCACCTGTTCGCGATCAAGGGCCTGCCGCAGGATCCCGCGCCGCGCGAGATGACCGTCCGACTCCACGAGGAGTACGCCTCGGTCAAGCCCTTCGGTGCCCCTGACCAGAAGACCGACTTCACGCCCGGACGAATGGCCATCGACAGGCTCGACGGGCGAATGATGACCGTCGGGGCCGGGCTTGCCGGTTTCGGCGCACTGGTCGGGCAGGTGGTCACCGTATGGACGTTCCGAAACCCCCGGCGAAGCCGGGCCGGGGTGAGCCTGCCCGGAGCGGCGGCCCTTTCCCACGGACGGCGCAGGTCGTCGGCCAGATCGCGGGCGAGGCGGAGCTGGGTGTACGCCGCGAGACCCCTAGCAGATCCGGCATGCGCGCGACTTGCTCACCCGGAGTTCCACTCATGCCGATGTGAGTACGTTCGTTACCGCGCCGAAACGCATCACGCGAACCCGCCACCTGCCCGGCTGCTGGTGTCGGTGGCGGCGACCTGGGTGGTGAGCGTCGACGACGGTGCCCTGAATCCTTTGGTCAGCAGCCAACCCGCCAACACCATTTCGTTCAGCGCCAGTGGGGAGAAAAGAATGGTGTGGACCGCCGAGGACGGGTTGAGCACGCCGAACATCACGAGGCAAGCGCCGGCCAGGTACGGCACCACCGCGATGAGCGCCCAGCCGGCGATCCACCGGGGAACGAGTCTTGACCGGTACAGCAGGTAATTGAGAAGCAGGGCGCCGAGGCAGAAGAAGAACGAGCTACTCGCCTGCCCCCACACCTCGTACGTCTGTGACAACACCCGGACGGTATCCAGTTGCGCCGCGATATCGGGTGCGCCTGCCTGCGATTGAGTGGTGCCCATCGCCACCAGAATCAGAGGAGCGATGGCGGCGGGAAGCAGGAGGACGATCTCGACGATCCGGGCGGCGACGTACCTGACCGACCTGAGACTGCCCAAGCCGGGCACCACCTGCCCTGCCGAATGATCCGACAAGAATCTGCTATCCCGATGTCGGGTCGTGGCCGCCGTGCGGCGCTTGGGCCTGGAGATAGACGCTGAGTTCGACGCACCCTCGCCGATCCACCTCGAACGAGTTTCTGCTGCGGGGTGGGTTGGTTGCCCACCCCCTGCAGTCGTGGATCACCCTCATTTTCGACACAGCCCCCTTGTGAAGACGATAACGCGAGGGTTACTTTTCATCCGATCAATCAACGTCTGGAGGCCACAACATGAGGCGAAAACTGCTCTTAGCTCCGGCTATTGGCCTCACTATCATCGGATCTGTCTGCGTCACACAGCCTGTCGCGAGTGCCGACACACCGCCTGCGTACGAGCCCACGGTGGAGTCGCTGAACAGCCATCCGGTGCCTCAATGGTTCAATGACGACAAGTTCGGCATCTTCATCCACTGGGGCGCCTACTCGGTGCCCGCGTGGGGACCGCGCGGCAGCTACGCCGAGTGGTACTGGAACTACATGAACTCGCGCGGGAGTGCGACGAACGCCTACCACAAGGCCACATACGGCCAGGACGTCAACTACGACGCCTTCCTGCGGCAGTGGAAGGCGGAGAAGTTCGACGCCGCCGACTGGGTCAAGCTGTTCAAGGACGCCGGCGCCAAGTACTTCGTGCTGACCTCCAAGCACCACGAGGGCATGGCCCTGTGGGACAGCAAGGTCAGCGGGCGTGACAGCGTCGACCTCGGTCCTGGCCGCGATCTTGCCAAGGAGCTGTTCGACGCGGCGCGCAAGGACGACGCCAAGCTGAAGGCCGGGTTCTACTACTCGCTCTATGAGTGGTACAACCCCGCCTACACCGGACGACCGGCGACCAATCCCTACACGGGAGCGGAGGTTCCGTACACGGGAGCACCAAGCGGGGGTGACTACGTCAAGGACTACATGCTCCCGCAGATGCGCGAGCTCATCGACGGCTACGACCCCGACATCATCTGGTGCGACGGCCAGTGGGAGAAGCCGGCCTCCTACTGGAACACCGCCGGGGTCCTCGCCGACTACTACAACAAGGCGCTCAAGAGCGGCAAGGAGGTCGCGGTCGCCAACCGGTGCAAGATCCAGAGCGGCAACCTCGACAGTCCCGAACTGGACTTCCAGACCCCTGAGTACACCGTCAAGCCGGACATCGACCCGGTCAAGTGGGAGTCCAGCCGCGGCATCGCGCACTCCTACGGCTACAACCAGAACGAGCCGGAGGAGGACCACCTGACCTCCGACCAGCTCGTGGACTCTCTCGTGGACATCGTCAGCAAGAACGGCAACCTGCTGCTCGACATCGGTCCGAAGGCCGACGGCACGATCCCCGAGATCCAGCGGCAGCGGCTGCTGGACATCGGAGCCTGGCTCAGGGACAACGGCGAGGCGATCTACGGCACCACCTACTGGAACCGCGCCGAGGAGAAGGGCGGCCCTGACGACGTCCGCTACACGGTGAAGGACGGCACCCTGTACGCCACGGCGCTGAACTGGCCGGGCGAGCAACTCACCCTCGGCGCCGACCTGCCAGTCGACCACAGCACCCGCATCACCATGCTCGGATCCGCCGCACGCCTGTCGTGGAGCCGTGACGAGCAGGGCCGCGTCGTGGTGAACACCCCGCAGCAGACAGGGAAGCACGCCTACGTCTTCAAGATCGAGACGCCGGGCGTGCACAGCCTGCTGCGTACCTCCTCCAGCCTGGCCAAAGAGATCGCCCCCGCTCAAACGATCAGCGGCGAGCTCACGGTCGCCAACCCCGGCAAGCGGCACACCCCGGCCACCACGCTCTCCCTCACCGCACCGCAGGGCTGGTCGGCCACGCTCGGGGCGCCCCGCATGCGCCCGCTCGGCCCCGGCGAAAGCGTGAAGGTACCGATCAGCGTGAGCGCCCCCGTGGGAGCCGTCCCGGGCGAGTACACGGTTGACCTGCGCCAGCGCACCGGGCGCATGGAGACGACCACCGCCCTGCACCTGACGGTCAACCGGCCCAACCTCTCGCTCGGCAAGCCCGCCGTACAGAAGAGCACCGGCTACGACGCGCCGGCCTCCCGGGCCGTCGACGGCAACACCGACGGCAACTGGGGCGCCGGAACGACGACGCACACCGCCGAGCCGGAAACCCAGGCCTGGTGGCAGGTCGATCTCGGCGCCTCGGCCGCGCTGGACAGCGTGGACGTCTGGAACCGGCTCGACTGCTGCGCCGACCGGCTGAAGGACTTCTGGGTGATGGCCTCCGACCAGCCGTTCACCAGCGACGACCTGGACCAGGCCCGCACCGCGCCCGGCGTGACCGCCGTGCACGTCAGCGCGCAGGCCGGCTCGCCAAGCAAGATCAAGCTGCCCGATGGCACCAGGGGCAGACATGTCAGGATCCAGCTCGCCTCTCCGTCCAACCCTCTGTCTCTGGCCGAGATCCAGGTCAGAGGCCAGGACCTGGCTCCACAGGTGGGTCGGTCATAACCCATGGCATCAGGACCGAGCGGACAGGACCGTCCTGACCGCTCGGTCCAGCCTCGGGCGGGCCATCTACAGCAGCACCACATGGCGAAGCACCGTGAGCGTCCTTGGAGGCCTGGCTACGCGCCGGCAGCACCCGCCGACCGCGAACCCGGATCACGATCAACGCGGACATCCCCACAGGATTCACCGTGAACCACAGGAAAGACGATGCCTTGGGGGTGCCAAGAACTCGGCCGCCCTCTGCGACCTGCGACAGGAGGTGGGCGACGAGGCCAGGCCCGAACAGAAGTAGACGACCAGGCGGACGTTGTCCTCGCCGTGCAACCCGGCCAAGATGCGCATCACCGAGAAGACCGGCTCCCATTTCCCCGAGTCCTCGAAGACGAGTTGGCGCCGGGTGAAGATGACGCGCCGGTAGACGTACCCGTCCAGCTCGACCTCGGCACCCTCCGGCCAGGTCCGAAGATCTTCTCCGTCCACGCCGAAGAGGTCCGCCGCGGCGTCCTCGATGCCTTCCGGCCGCCACACGAACCCGTCGTGCTCGAGCGTGCCGTCAGGCCGCCTGCGCAACCGCTCCAGGTGAAGGCGGGCGGGCCGGCCGTCCTCCATGCACGGCTCGTCCCAGTCGACCGCGGCGAGCTCGGCCCACGTGGCATACGAGTGGCTGTGCCCGATGGTGGGATCCTCGGCGTCCGACCGGAGTCGCGAGGTGGCATCGGGGGGCAGGCCCCGCTGTCCGAACAGCGGCACGATGTCCTCTGCGCTGGGGTACCCGAAGAGGCACTCCCAGGAGAGCTGGTCACCTCGCCCGTAGCGGAGCTCATGCAACTCCAGGATCACGTACCACGGCGGATTCCGCGCCCACGATTCCCTGCCCCACAGCCGACACTCGATGACCCCGTGGATGTCCACTCCCATGTGCGCCGACTCTATGCGTGATCTCCGTTCGCCCGTGACACTCGCGACGTCCAGCTGCGACCCTCCATGTATGGAAGAACTGATCAAGGCGTTGGTCGAGAGCAGGAGCCGGGTCATCGCGCTCGTGCCGGAGATCGACGGGCTCGAGGGCGCGGGCGTCACCACGGCCGCGGCGCTGGCTTGCGCCGATCACCGGGTCCTGGAACGCTTCCCCAACGGCATCTCCTGGCTGAGCATGGGCGCGGACTCGCCGGAGGCAGTCAGAGACCAGTTGGTCGATCGCGCTTTCGAGGTGAATGGCGACCCTGACTCCGACACGGACTGGCTGGAGGATCTTCCCGCCGCCGGCGGGCTCGTGGACGGCAGTGAGCTGGCCTTCACCCCAGGAGACGGACTGGTGGTGCTGGACGGGCTGCGTCATCCCTACCTGCCCCTCCTGGTAGCGGTCATCGCCAACCGTGTCAGCGTGCTGGTCACCGCCAGATCGTCCCGCGGGCTGCCCGAAGGCACGCTGGTCATCAGACTGCCCGCGCCGCGGTGGGCACTGCTGGAGAGATTGTCGAGCGAGCTCGGCGTCCGTCCCGGCCATGAGCCCGACCTGCGTGATCCGCGCTCGCGGGAGTTGGCCGTGCACGAGGTGCTGAGTGCCGGGCTGGCGGGGTTGAAGCTGCCCGGTAGCGTGGCCCGCCTCATGGAGCTCGGTGTCTTCGCCGATGACAGCAACATCCCGGCCGGGCTGGTTCGGCTGCTGTGGAAGCGCACCGCCGAACTGGAGCCGCTCGACTGCGAGCTGACGCTGGCCGGGCTGAGCGCGCTCGGGTTGCTCTCTCGGGCGCCCGACCGTGAGGTGGTGATGATGCCCGAGGTGATCCGCGGCTACCTGCGAGCCGTACCGGCGGCAGGCGAGCTGGGCGGACTCCACCGCGCCCTCGTCGAGGCCATCGACGAAGCCACCCATACGGCGTTCTCGCCAGAGGACGTCACCTATGTCTTCTCCCACCTGCCCGGCCATGCGGAACAGGCCGGGAGGGAGGTGGCCGAGGTGGTCTGCGACGGCACGTGGATCGCAGGCAAGGTGCACCACTTCGGCGTCACGGCCGTGGAGCAGGACCTGATGATGGCCGGGACACCCATGGCCGAGCGGCTGCGCCGTACTCTCGCGCAGAGCATGACCGTGCTTGAGCGGCCTGAGCTGACGGCCCCCGCGGCGGCGACGGTGGCGGCCAACACTCGCCTGCCGTCTGCATGGGATTCCCGAGAAGGCCGATGAGCTGAGGGCGCTGCTCAACGGAAAGGGCGCCGCCTGGCTGGAGTGTGTGTGGTCGCCACCCGACCTGCCCCATCCGGCGCTGCGCCGCGCCATGGGCGGCACCGAGCCGCTGTGCGGCGTCGCGATCAGTCCCGACGGCTCTTGGCTGGCCACGGCGGGCGGCAACGGCCGGGTCAGGATCTGGAACCTCGACGGCAGCATCCGCACCACGCTCTCCGGCCACGACGGCACCGTCAACGGCGTGGCGATCGCGCCGGACGGCACGTGGCTGGCCACCGCCGGCGATGACGGAACGGTGCGGCTCTGGGATGCCGACGGGACGGAACGGGCCATCCTGGAAGGGCATGAGGATGCCGTGCGGCGTGTGGTGATCGCGCCCGACGGCGCTGGCTCGTCTCGTGCGCCGACGACCTGCGGACCTGGTCGGCGGACGGGACCCCGCTCTGGCAGCTGGACGTCACGGTCATGCAGGACCACAAGCCAATCATCGGGGCGGACAGCTCCTGGATGGCGTATCTGGACGACGAACGCGAGAGCGTGCTGGTGTGGACTCGCGAGGGCAGACTGCGCGCCGAGCTGGCCGGTGGCCAGGACGGTGCCAGCGACGTCGCCGCCCATCCGGCCCGTGACCTGCTGATGACCGAGCACTGGAACCACTGGATGCGGTTGTGGAGTCCGGACGGCGTACCGCTGGGCGCGATCGAGACGAACGAACTCATCTTCGGCGTCCTCACCGCGGCTCCCAATGGAAGCATGGTCGCGGGAGAGGGAATTGGCGCCGATGTCCTCTTGCGGACCCACGAACCAGTCACCGAATCGCGGCTGAGCGGGCACGGCATGCTGCCGACCGATCTCGCCTTCAGCCCGGACGGCAGCTGGCTGGCCAGCGTCAGCGGCGACGGCACGGTACGCCTCTGGGACGCCGATGGCGGCCTGGCCTTGCCCGACGAGCACCTGCGCCGCGGGTCTATCACCTCGCTCACCATCACGGGCGATGGCGGAGTGCTGGTGACCGCGGGCCCGGACGGCGGACTGACATTCCGCGACGCGGAGGGCAGCGCGCTGCGGACCGTCCACGACGATGAACAGTTCGACGCGGTGGCCATGAGCGCCGACGGCTCCGCGCTGGCCGCCGCCGACGGCGATGGCCTGCTGTGGTTGCTGGAGCGCGACGGCAGGATCCGCCGTCAGGTACGGCTCAGCCGGCCGGGCACGGCGTTGGCCATCGCGCCCGACGGCTCCTGGGCCGCCGTGGCGACCGACGAGAAGCTCGAGTTCCGGAACGCCGACGGGGAGCTGAGGGCCGACGTGCCCATCGCCGGAGTGGAATACCTCTCCATGGCGGCCGACGGCGGCTGGGCCCAGCGATACGCGCGGGGGCGGAGATCACCGGGCTGGCCATCGCACCGCACAGCGACTGGGTGGCTGCTGCCACCGGGCGCGGCACCATCCTGCGGTGGGACCGCGACGGCCAACTCCTGGCCGAGCTCGAGTCGCACGCGACGGCCACCCATCTAGCGGTGGGCCTCTTCGGATCATGGCTGGCCACCGTGTGTCTCGACAACGCGGTGCGGATCTGGGACGTACATTCAGGCGAGTGCATCACGGCGATCCACCTGGACACCGAGCTGAGAGAGTGCGCATGGACGCCCGGCGGCACCCGTCTCTACGTAACAGGGCAAGCCGGGATATACGGCTTCACGTTGCACGTGGCTCGCCAGGGCTAGCACCACATCGACACCCGTAGCTGAACGCGAGCAGCTGGCTCGCCCTCGTGACGCTGATGCTGTAGGTCGCTGTCAGGTCGTGAATGCCTGCAGGCCGACGGTGCTGAGAGCCTGCTCCGCGCCGAACTCCTCAAAGGTGCTGACATGGTGGAAGCCGAGGCGGGCGGCGAGCTTCAGCGAACGCTGGTTAGCCGTCTGCGGCACGACGACGACCGGCTGGCCGGGGAGTTCGTCGGCGGCAGCGCGCAACACGCGGCCTCGAACGCGAGCCCCGCGCCCCACGCACTGCGCTGCAGTACAAAACAATTCCAGCTCTTCACCCGCCTCGGTGACGTGTGCAGGCCGGTCGGCGGACCGCCGATCGAGGACCAGTGTTCCGACGAGCCGGTTGGTCGTGGTGTCTGCGATGACGAAACTCCCGGGCTTGGACGGCGATCCGAGGTGAGTTCCGTCGCGGACAGCGTGGGCAATTGGATCATGGGGCCCCGTCCTGGCGGCGAACGCCCCTGACGTTCAACCAGGTGAAGATCGTTCTGACGGCGCCGGCCCAGGTCAGCCCGCGGGGTCGGCGAGGAGCCGTACGAGCAGGTCGCGCAGGAGCAGCCGGTCCTCGTCCGGGAGCTCGAACAGGGACATCGCCTGCGTGTGACTGCGTGAGCACAGCACCTCTCGCCTGCGCTCGCCCTCCTCGGTGAGCACCAGGTGCTTGACCCGCCGATCGGCGGGATCGGGCTGGCGGACGACCAGGCCACGGCGCTCCAGGCCGTCGACGATGCCGGTGACGTTCGAGGCCTCGCAGGCCATCCAGTCGGCAAGCTCGCGCATCGGCGCGGGCGAGCGCAGGTTGGCCAGGGCGAGCGCCTGTGCGGGAGGCAGGTCCAGCTCCGCCGCCGTCGCGTTGAACTGGGTGCGCAGCCGTCCCGCGAGCTGTGAGACCAGGTCGGCCAGCTCGGCGACGACCGGCTCGGCTTCAGCACTCATGCCCCGATCATACGCGCTCACTTCACCAGCTTGATTATTGACCTCCTGAAGTTTCTCGGTCTATGCTCCCGAATCAAGTAATTCAGGTTCTTAACAATAAAGCTTCTGAAGGAGAAGGCCATGGCGAGCCAGACCGAGAACGCCCTGCCCACCGGGACTCGCAGGCGCCACCGAGCCATCGGGGTGGCCGCCACAGTCGCGGCGGCCGCCGCGGTCTGGGTGGTGGGAGAACCACTGCTCGGCTACGACCTCGTCGTCAAGCAACCCGGCCAGGCGCCGATGGATCTCGGACTGGACGCGATCGCGGTCGTCACCCTGGTCGCCTCACTCCTCGGATGGGCCCTGCTCGCGGGCCTGGAGCGGTTGACGGACCGCGCCGCCGCGATCTGGACGGCACTCGCCCTGCTGGTCCTGGCGCTGTCGTTCCTGCCGCTCTTCGGAGTGGAGTCCTCCGGCGGGTCGAAGGCCATCCTCGCCCTCTTGCACGTGGCCGTCGGCGCGGTGCTCATTCCGGCCTTCTGGCGGACGAGGAGGACCGGCAGGGCCGAACGCCCTGTCCCCGCCGCCAGCTGACGGCGAAGAAGGCGAGGCGCCGCCGGCGGCCCGCGTCCAGGCCGGGCCGTCCCACGTCGACCGGCGAGCGGGGGTTGGGGCGGTACTTGCCCGGGTTCAGCCGGTGAAGCACCGGCCGGCCGTCCAGAACGATCCAGGCAGTCGCCGGTCAGCGCGGCATGTTCGGCCGTTGTGGCGATGGTGCGGCGTCGTCGTCGACCATGCCGAAGATCACCTCCGCCCGCCCATGGCACCGACGAAACCGATCATGGTCATCGTGGACTCGTTCATCGCGTGCCCTCGATCTCGCGGACGTCCTCATCGCTGAGCTCCAGGCCGGCCGCGTCCGCGATCGGATCGACCTGGTCCGGACGGCGGACGGCAAGGTCGGCATCGATATCACCGCCGAATACGAGCTGGCCGACGTCGAGACCGCCATCGCCGATCTCGCCGGCGGAGCGACCCGTGGCAGGAGCATCGTCCGGATCGGATGACGCCGGTCCGGGGCGCTGTCGGCTACCGCAAGCACCCCGGGCCGCCGGACGGGTTCGATGAAGACCGACATGGACATCATGAGATTCCGGCCGCCTACGATCTGACCGGCAGCTACCGCAAGGTCGCCGAACTCGTCGGGGCCATCACCGCCGGCCTCGCTCTCCGCTGGAACAGCGGACCCGTCGAAGGCCACGTACCACAAGCGCCAGGGCTACGGGCGTGCTGGTCTGCGGCTGCTTCGCCGTCGCCTCTTGGCCCACCGCCCGCCTCACGAGTGACTACTGCGACCGCATGACTCGGTCGGCGGTTTGTGGACTCACCTCGGCAGCCCGATCCGGTTGGCGAACCGGGACAGCTCATCCCGCAGCTCGTCGAGTTCGGTGGCGGCCGGCGCGACGATGAGCCGCGTGATGCCCTGCCTGGCGTGTGCCGCGATGTCCTCCGCGGTCAGGTCCAGCGAACCCCACCGGGTGTAGTCCAACGCGTCGGGGTCACGACCGGCCTCCAGCGCCGCCGAACGCATCACCTCCACCTGCGCGGCACGCTCGTCGGGTGCGACCATCCCGCCCGCGAAGTATCCCTCCCCCCGCAGGCCGGCTCGCCGGGCGGCCGCCCGGCTGGCTCCGCCGACGTGGATCGGCAACATCGACGCCTGAAACGGCTTCGGGTAGCTGCACAGATCGGTGAAGGAGAAGAACTCGCCGGTGTAACTCACGCCGGTCTCATCTCCGGCCCACAACAAGCGCAACACGTCGATCGCCTCGTCGGCGCGGCGCCCCCTGGAGGCAAAGTCCACCCCAACCGCGGCCGCCTCACCCGGCAACGAGCCAAGGCCGACGGTGAACAACCGCATCCGCCCCTTCGACAGCACATCGATCGTCGCCAGCCGTTTGGCCAGCACGACCGGGTGATGATACGGGACGAGCAGCACCCCGGTACCCAGCAAGATCCGATCCGTCGCGGCCGCCACGAAGCTCAGACAATCCAGCGGATCCGCGATCGGAATCGTTGGGTCGAGCTCGGAGGCCCCCATCGCTGCACCCCGGTACAGGGCGATGCGCTCCGGCATGTAGAACGACTCGAAACCACACGCCTCCGCGTGTTGCGCCAGTGCGACGATCTTCTCGGGATCGAGACCG
This sequence comes from Nonomuraea sp. NPDC049152, assembly GCF_040648355.1. NCBI lineage: Bacteria > Bacillati > Actinomycetota > Actinomycetes > Streptosporangiales > Streptosporangiaceae > Nonomuraea > Nonomuraea sp. NPDC049152. The sequence goes on from NZ_JBEZDO010000013.1 coordinate 103,553, forward strand.
TAGCTGGCAGTGTTGTACAGGACACCGATCTTCACGATCCGTGCAACACCCCGACCAGCCGAGATAGTCCGCGTACGCCACAACAACGCCCCCGCCACGACCTCGCCGCCATCATCACGGACCTCGCTCCGCTGGAACAGCGCGCCTATCGAAGGCCACGAGCGGCGGATACCGGGCAGGTCGTGGTCTCGGGCCGCGCGCGGGACGTCGGCGAGCGGCATGCGCTCGGTCCGGCGCATCACACCTCCTCGACTGATCCTCAGCGCCGAACGGCTGGGCCAATAGGTTGTCGGCGATTTCCTCCGCCTGCGCCGCGCCCGCTGAATTGTCGGTGCCACATGCCAGGATCGCTCGGCATGAGCGATGGCGTGCGGTTGAGGGATGTCGTGGTGGCCGATCTTGAGGTGTTCCTGGCGCAGGAGCACGATCCCGAGGCCGTCCGGCGGTCGAAGTTCCCACCCCGGGAGCGGGAGGCGTTCCTCCGTCACTGGACCACGCGCATCCTCGGTGACCCCACCGTCTTCGTGCAGGCGGTCACGGTGGACGGCGTCCTGGCCGGGAATCTCGTGGCTTGGTGGGAGGGGGACAAACGCTTCATCGGCTACTGGCTCGGCCGCGAGTTCTGGGGCCGGGGCGTCGGCACGCGGGCACTGGCGCTGTTCCTGCAACAGGAAGAGGCACGCCCGCTCTACGCCGACCCCTTCCACGCCAACACCGCCTCGGTGCGGCTGTTGGAGAAGCACGGGTTCCAGCGGAGTGGGATGGTCCAACACGGCGAAGACGAGCACATCGTGCTCGTGCTCCACGACCCGGCGCAGTAGCGAAGGCTCACCCGCCAGGTCCGGGAGCGGCCAGTTCCACTCCGCCCTGTACGGGTTGAGACCATGGGCGCGATGCGGCAGATCGTGGTCAACTCCATCGACGGGATCCTCGCCGCGCTGTTCGCCATCCTGATCATCATGGTGCATCTGGACGCCTTCTGGGTGTGGGTGAAGGCGATCAAGGCGAAGGATCCACTGCCGAGTGCCGAGGCGCCGTTCGAGGAGTCCACAGCCGCACAGGAGCACCTGGCTCGCCCTCACGGACCGAGGTCGGCGAGCGCTCAACGGGCACCTCGCCGAGCTGCGCCGCATCGCTGAAATGGCGGATGCGACCTCCCGTCAGTGAACGTCGATCTCTACGCACGACGGAACCCCCGCCGGGCGCCGTCGCCGCACCGATAGGCCGGGTGTCCCGCGGCTGGTCGAACCCCGCCGCGAGCAGGCGCGCGCCATGTTCAAGCGGTCGATCGGGCGCGGTCGCAGAGCGGCCGACACGAAGATCGAGATCGCGGTCGACCTCCGCTGCGGCCCGCTCTATCACCGGTTCTCCACGGCCACGCGTCCCTCAACGAACGCTGCGTGGGCGAGGTCGTCGACACACTCGTCGCCGGCCTCAGTGCCGGCGAATCCTTACCCGCTGGACATGGACAAAAGCCATGACCCTAATGGGCGCGCCTCCGCGTCAACATGCTCCCCACGCGCGTCACACCGTCTTGAGCATCCCGCCGTCGACGAAATAGGTGGAGCCCACGCAGTAGCCGGCCCTGTCCGAGCACAGGAAGACGATGAAGCCGGCGACTTCCTCAGGTGTGGCGAAGCGTTTGATGGGCGCGTGCTCCCTGGCGACCTCGTCGAGGTGGCCCTGCCAGTCTCCGCCGCTGCCCGCGGTCAGCTCCTTCGCCGTCTTCACCCAGTCCGGGGTGAGGACCAGCCCGGGGTTGACGCAGTTGACGCGGATGTTGTCACCGACCACCTCGGTGGACAGCGTCTTGGAGAACATCATGAGCGCGGCCTTGGTCACGTTGTAGATCGGCTCGTACCACAGCGGCTGCACCGCGCAGATCGAAGCGTTGTGCAGGATGACTCCGCCGCCGCGCCGCCGCATGCCGGGGACGAGGCCGCGGGCCAGCCGTACGGCCGCCATGACGTGCAGGTCCCAGTAGGCCTGCCATTTCTCGTCGGGGGCTTCGAGGATGGTCTCGTTCGACCCGGCGCCGGCGTTGTTCACGAGGATGTCGGCGCCCGCGAAGGCCTCCTCGGTCGCCGCGGTCAAAGCGGCCGTGCCCTCCGGCATCGCCACGTCGCACACGACGGGCAGGACCCGCACCCCGTGGGTTTCGCGGAGGCCGCGAGCCTCCTTTTCGAGGCGGTCGGCGGCGCGTGCCGCGAGAACGAGATGCACGCCCTCGGCGGCGAGGCCGTGCGCCACTGCGAGGCCGATCCCCGCGCTGCCACCGGTGATGACGGCGACCTTGTTTCTCAGCCCGAGTTCCACGAGACCTCCCGGGGCTTCGTTCCTCCGCGGCGCCGCCGGAGCCGTCAGTCTGCCGTTCGATAACGAACGACAGCCTCCGCGACCAAGCGCTCGGCGCACTCACGAGGCTCCCACTCGCGTGCGTCGGCGGTCTTCCCTGGCTCCAGTCCTTGTAAACCGCGAAGAAGTGTCCTATCTCGCCGCGTACGTGGACCGGCACGTCCTCCATGTCCTGGTACTGCTCGAAGCGAGGGGATCGTCGGAGACGCGCGTGCCTTCAAGCTCGGTCGCGGCCGCCCCGTCCGAGCTCGGTTCCGTCAGGCGACGCGCTGGGCCTGCGCGAGCAGCGCGGTCAGCGCCTCGCGCACCGCGTCGCAGCGGCCAGCGGGGATGATCACGCGGACGCCGGTGTACACGCGCTCCTGGTACAGCCGGAGCTCGACCCTGCCGAGGCCGACCTCGACGCTCAGGTAGTCCGGCTTGACGGGGTCGGAGTCGATCGACACCACGAACTGGTGCGGTGGGTCGTTCGCGAGACCCAGCAGGTAGGCGAGCCGGGTGACGTTCTCGCGGTCGAGGGGGAACGTCTTCGCGTTCATCCCGACCGCGACCACGTCGACACCGTTCACGGCCATCGGCCAGAAGTCCAGCGTGTCGGTGTCGCGCAGCTGGGGGCGGATCGTCTCGTACGAGGAGTCGGGGGTGCCCGCCTGGGCCGGCAGGTGCAGCGACGGGACGGTGTGCGTGTGGTCGCCGGGGAAGGTGAAGGGCGCTTCGGTCATGTCGAATCTTATTCGGATGGGGGACGAGCTCCGTCCTGACCACCGGGGCCACGCACAGGGTCCCTCGTCTACGGCTGAACCCTCCACCCCGCCGCACGCCGAGCAGCAGCCGTGGATCGAGAAAGGGATGGGTCGGTGACAGACGCCATGGCCGGCCGCCTCCGGACCCTTCAGTCGCCCAGGCGGGGCGCGTACGTGGCGTGGAAGACGAGTGAGGCCGCGCCGATCGCGGCGGCGTCGTCCGCGATCGGCGAGGTATCCACGCGTACGGCGTGCAACCGCCTGGCCAGCGGCCTGGTCGAGACGGCTCGCGCGATCACCTCGCGGTAGATCTCCCCGACGTCCCTGAGCGCGGGCCCGCCGAGCACGAGCAGGTCGATGTCGAGCATGTTGACCACGCTCACGGCGGCGTCGGCCAGCCGTTCCGCCACCCGCTCGATCACCCGCCGCGCCTCGGGCTCCCCCGCGGCGGCGGCCGCGCAGATGACGTCATGGGGGATGTGCCCGCCCATGAGGGCCTCGATGGCGCTCGGGCAGCAGACCGCCTCCACGCAGCCCCGATTGCCGCAGTAGCACTCGGGCCCGTCCGGCTCGACCGTGATGTGCCCGAACTCGGCCGCGTTCAGCGACCGCCCCCGATACACCTGGTTATCCAGAAAGATCCCACCACCTATCCCCGTCCCCAGGTACAGGTAGGCGAAACTGGGCGTGATCCGGGCGATCCCCGCCCACCTCTCGCCGATGGCCGCGGCGGTGGCGTCGTTGTCCACAGTCACAGGGAACCGCGTGTGCTCGTGGAGCAGCGCCTTGACCGGCACCTGATCCCACCCGGGCAGCCTGGGCGGGGACACCATCACGCCGTCCCCGTCCAGCGGCCCCGGGCAGGCCAGCCCCACGCCGAGCACCTTGCCGTCGGCCACCTCCGCCTCGCGCAGGATCCGCCGCGCCGCCCTGGCCATCTGCCGGACCACCGACTCCGGCTCGAGCCCGGGCCGCACGGGCAGGCGCAACCGCGCGACCGGCTGCCCGGCCAGGTTGGCCAGGACGCACGAGATCTCCTTGGGATCGAAATGCACGCCGACCGCGTACCCGGCTCCGGGATCCACGCGCAGTATCGTGCGCGGCTTGCCCCCGCTCGACGGCACGGACCCGTCCTCGACGACGAGCCCCTCCTCCAGCAGCCTGCGCACGATCACGGACACGGTCTGCGCGGTCAGCCTGGTGCGGCCAGCGATCTGGACCCGGCTGATGCCGTCGGACGCCTGGATGGTCTCCAGTACCACGGCCCGGTTGTAGCTGCCCACCTTGGGCAGGTTCGTGCCCAGTCGCATGTGAGCCATATCACCACAGAGTGTTGACTTAGTAAATCAAAAAGATTTACTTTCACGGAAAACCCAAGGAAACACGGGGAGACCGTGATGAAACGTCCTCTGGCCGGTTCCCTTCTCCTGACGATCCTCCTGCCGGCCGTGGCCGGGTGCGGCGCCCACACCCCGCAGGACGCCTCCGGCGGCAAGGAACTCGAGGTCCTCTACAAGGTCGAGCCGACGTGGCCGCATCTGGAGCGGATGCTCGGCGACGCGAAGAAGCAGTACGAAGCCGCCCACCCCGGCGTGAAGATCAAGCTGACGCCCGTCCAGGGCAACAACGAGGCGTACTACACGAAGCTGGCCCTGCTCAACCGCTCCCCCGACTCAGCGCCCGACCTCTACTACCACGACACGTTCCAGGTCAACGCGGACGTCGCGGCGGGCAAGCTGGCCCCGCTCGACGACTACCTGGCCAAGTGGCCCGACTGGAGCGTCCAGTTCCCCGACTCGGTCAAGCAGGCCGCCAAGGGCGGCGACGGCAAGATCTACGGCGTGCCGATCAGCACGGACACGCGCGGCCTCTGGTATCACAAGGACGTCTTCGCCAAGGCCGGCCTCCCGATCCCCTGGGAGCCGAAGACCTGGAACGACGTGCTGACGGCGGCCCGTGCGATCAAGCAGAAGGTCCCCGGCGTCGTCCCCTTCAGCATGTATTCCACGAAGATCCACGGCGAGGCGTCGACCATGCAGGGCTTCGAGATGCTCCTGTACGGCACGCCGGGCGGCACCCTCTACGACGAGTCGCAGCAGAAGTGGGTGGCAGGCGGCAAGAACTTCACCGACGCGCTGACCTTCATCAACACCGTCTACCGCGAGGAACTCGGCCCCAAGCAGGCCGACGCCCACAACGCCATGCTCGGTGACAAGGTGACCTTGGAGTGGTTCCCCAACGCCGAACTCGGCATCTCCCTCGACGGCGCGTGGGCCAGCTCGGCCTGGAAACCGACCGGTACGAAGCCGTGGCCCGAGTGGACGCAGAAGATCGGCTGGACGCGCATGCCGACGCAGAACGGCGAGGCGCCGGGCGGGGTCAGCATGTCGGGCGGCTGGGTTATGGCGATGAGCGCGTACACGAAGAACAAGCAGGAGGCGTTCGACTTCATCACCACGGCCACGAACAAGGAGAACTCGATGACGTACTCGGTCGGCACGGGCGACCTGGCGCCCCGCAAGGACGTGGCCGCCGACCCGAAGTACAGCGCCGACAACCCGAGCGTCAAGTTCTGGACCGACCTGGCCTCCCTCACCCACTACCGGCCGGCGTACGAGGCGTACCCGAAGGTGTCCGCCCGGATCCAGGAGGCCATGGAGGTGGTCACGACGGGCTCCCAGACCCCTGAGGAGGCCTCCGCGAACTACGCCAAGGCGCTACCGGCGGCCGTCGGGGGCCCTGACAAGGTCCTGGCTCGATGACGATCACCACCGCCCCGTCTCCGCCCGTGACGAGCCATCCGGTACGCGGCTCGTCACGGCGCGGCCGCCTCCGCCGGCTCCTCCCCCTGGCTCCAGCCCTCGTGCTGCTCGCTCTCTTCCTGGCGGGGCCGATCCTCTGGAGCGTCTACATAGCCTTCACCAATGAGACGTTGACAGGCTCGGCCTCGGTGAATTCGCAGTTCGTCGGCCTGGCCAATTTCGTCAAGCTCTTCGGCGACCCGAACTTCCTGAACTCGTTCCTGCTCACGTTCGTCTTCGTCATCGGCTCGGCGGTCATCGGCCAGAACACCCTTGGCCTGATCATCGCGCTGCTCCAGCGCGGCCGCGGCCGCGTGACGCGCAGCATCGTCAACGGCGTGGTGATAGCCGCCTGGGTGGTGCCGGAGGTCGTGGCCGCGGCCTGCTGGTTCTCCTTCCTCGCCGACGAGGGCACCCTGAACACGGTCCTCGGCATTTCCCAGGAATGGCTCTACACGGCGCCCATGCCGGCGGTCATCCTGGCGAACATCTGGCGCGGCACGGCCTTCTCGATGCTCGTGTACTCGGCCGCCCTCTCAGAGGTCCCCGCCGACCTGCTGGAGTCCGCCGCGGTGGACGGCGCAGGCCCCGGCCGCCGCCTCCTCCACATCACGCTCCCGCTGATCCGCCGCTCCATCATGGCCAACCTCATGCTGATCACCCTGCAGACCCTGGCGAGCTTCGGGCTCATCTACGCCCTGACGGGCGGCGGTCCCGGGACGGCCAGCCAGACGACGCCGCTGTACATGTACGAGCAGGCGTTCCGCTATTTCGAGATCGGTTACGGCTCAGCGATCGCCCTGGTGATGCTGGTGATCGGCGCGCTGTTCTCCTTGATCTACCTGCGTCTGATCAAGGTGGAGGACGCATGACCAGGCTCGCGGCCCGCGCTGCGGCGTGGCTGTCACTCGCGCTCATCACTCTGGCCTTCCTCGGCCCCTTCCTCTGGGTCCTGATCGCCTCATTCCAGCCGGAAGCGACCTTGGCCGCCCAACCCACCGCCACCTTCTCCCTGGACAACTTCAAGGCGGTCCTGACCTGGGAAACGACCATCCTCCCTTTGATCAACTCGATCGTCGTCTCGGGCGCCACGGCCATCCTGACCGTCCTGGTAGCCGGCCTGGCCGCGTACCCGCTGTCGCGTTACCAGCTCCGCTACCGCCACCACTTCATGCTGACCCTCCTGTTCACCACGGGCCTGCCGGTCACGGCGATCCTCGTGCCCGTCTACGCGATGTTCTTCCGCTTCAACCTGTACGGCTCCGTACCGGCGATGGTCCTGTTCCTGACGGCGAGCTCGCTGCCCTTCTCGATCTGGATGATGAAGAATTTCATGGACGGAGTGCCGGTGAACCTGGAGGAGGCCGCCTGGGTGGACGGGGCGGGATGGCTCCGGTCGTTGACGGCGGTGGTGGGTCCCTTGATGGCCCCCGGAATCGCCGTCGTGGCCATCTTCGTATTCGTCGGCCAGTGGGGAAACTTCTTCGCCCCCTTCGTCCTCCTGGACACCCCGGAAAAGCAACCGGCGGCGGTGACCGTCTACACGTTCTTCTCCCAGTACGGCCAGGTGGCCTACGGCCAGCTGGCCGCGTTCTCGGTCCTGTACACCGCGCCGGCCGTGGTCCTCTATGTGGTGGTCAACAAATACCTGGCCGGCTCCTTCAGCTTCGCCGGCTCGGTGAAGGGCTGAGCCGAAGAGCCTGTTCGAGAAGATCGTTGGCGTTCGGCGCGGTGGCGTGACGGCCGGTGTCGGCGGTTTCCGAAGCGATCATCCGCTGGGCTGCCGTGCGACACCAGCCGCAGCGGGAGGTTCAGCTTCTACGGGACATGGCGGTGAGTCGCCTGGGATCCAGCACCACGATGATGCCGGGCTCGATGCGGATGGCGCCTGCCTCGGCGAGGACTCGCAGAGCGCGGTTGACCGTGACCCGCGACAGACCGATCTCCTCGCCGAGTCCTTGTTGCGCCCCTGGCAGCGTGATCCGGCTCCCTTGTTCACGCATGGACTCGGCGACCCAGTCTGCGATCTGGACGACCGGCCGCGGCGCGGCGCGGCGGACCTGGGCCCGCCGGTCACGGTTCACCTGCCCTGACAGGTGGCGCAGGACGTGGTCGCGTAGCGTCGGCACGTCGTCGATGAGACCTCGAAGGACGTTTACCGGCAGGAAGCGAACCCGGCAGGCGGCCGAGGCGGTCCAGGTGGCCGTGTGCGCTCCGCCGTCCAGCACCGCGGCTTTGTCGATCACGCAGGGCCCCGTCACCGTCGCGAACCGAACCCTCGAGCCGTCACCGGTGTCGTAAGTGGCGGACAGGGTCCCCCGCTCAAGAATGACCAGATGCTGAGCCGGATCACCGAAACGCGCGACAGTGGCGCCGGCGGGGACTTCCCGCGGCGGGCACTGCTCGGCGAGCCTGCCGAGGCACGCATCCTCGAGCATGGAGAACAGAGGCACCGCCGCCAGATTCCCCTTGTCCACATCTGGGAGAGTATCTCGCGATACAGAGGCGCGGGCGAGGAGTCCGTACCGTTGCCTCCGTGATCTGCGTAGAACTCTCCTTCACCAACGACCACGCGCGTCTGGCGGCGCGACCCGCTCACCGGGAACGGTTGCGCGCGCTGCACGAGCAGGGCGCTCTGCTTCTGGCCGGCCCTTGGGAGGACGACTCGGGAGCGTTGCTGGTCTTCACCGTCGACCGTGCGCGGGTGGACCGGATCATGGCCGAGGACCCGTACTACACCACGGCGGGTGTCGACGTCGTCTCGCTGCGCGTGTGGTCTCCGTTTCTGAAGCCTGAACATAGGTGAACAGAACTGATCTGGTGATATCCGCGGGTCTTCTGGCGATGCCGGTGATCGTCGTGGTGGCGGCCTTCGCTCAGGGGATCACGGGGTTCGGGTTCGCACTGGTCGCCGCGCCCTTGCTCGCGGTGGTCGCGGGCCCCAAGGAGTCGGTGGTGGCTCTGTCTCTGATCGCCCTGCCGATGAACGCCTGGTCGTCGCTACGTCACCGCCGGGTCGCCTGCCGCGGTGTCGCGGTCCGGATGGTGGCGGCTGCCGCGGCAGTCGCGCCAGTCGGTGTGTGGTTGCTGTCGGTGCTGAGTGACCGGGTCCTGCAGGGGGTGGTCGGGGTCGTGGTCCTCTGCCTGACGGTGACCCTGATCAGGGGCGTCAGGGTCAGCAGTCGTGGAGGTCTCGTCGATCTGCTCGGCGGTGCCTGTGCGGGACTCCTGTCGACGAGCACGGGAACGAACGGGCCTCCGCTGGTGATCGCGATGCAGATACAAGGCATCTCCGGGCCTCGACTGCGAGCGACTCTCGCGTGGGTGTTCTTCGCCTGCGGGCTCGTCAGCCTGGCTCTGCTCAACGCAGCCGGGTCGGTGAGCACGGAGTCCCTGATCAGTGCCGGCATCGGCTGGCCGTTCGCCTTCGTCGGCCGTCGGATCGGCGAGCGGGTAGCCGGACTGCTGGCCCCTCGTTGGGGCGAAGGTCTCGTGGCGATCCTGCTGTTCGCCAGTGCTGCCACCGCGATCGTCACGGCGATGAAGAGCTGAGAGCGCGCCTGAGGGGTTCCGGCTCGCGCGTGCTCATCCGGAGTGGTCCTCCTCCAACCACTTGGAGTGCTCCCTCTTCGCCCAGGCCAGGTCCACGAACCCCGTACGCATCCCCCGCCGCGCATGCGAATCTCGGTACGCCAGTCGGAGGTGCCCGAGCAAGACGAGGCCGATCGCCAGCGCCGTCACGTCGTGCACGAAGATCGCGCTCGTCCGTGAGATCACCGGCAGGAGTCCGGTGAACCACATCAGCAGTCCCGTGCACATCATGATCGGCACCGCTCCCGCGATCCACCCCGCGTAGATCTTCTGCCCGGCGTTGAACTTGCCGGCGGGCCGTAGACCAGGCGAGGTCCAGCCCTTGCGGACGGCCCGCAGCCACTCCTTGTCGTACTGCGCCAATCGGTTCAGCCTGCGTAGGTCGGCGCGGAACGCGGACGAGACGAGTCCCAGGAGGAACGGCACCGGCAGCAGGATCCCCGACCACTCGTGGACGACGACGACCAGGTGGCGGCGGCCGACCAGTTGAGCCAACGGCGAGAAATACAGGCACGCCGCCGCTCCCACGCACAGCAGCATGAGCCCGGCTGTAGCGCGGTGGACAAGACGCTCGGCGCGGGTGAACCGCGCTACGCGCCGTGAGCCCTCAGACGGACCTGTCTGCCCCGTCGAGCCAGCCGTCGACGTCATAGCCGTACTCCTCCCAATAGCCAGGGACGACCTTGTCGGTCACGGAGATGCCGGAAAGCCACTTGGCCGATTTGTAGAAGTACATCGGCGCCACATAGAGCCGCGCAGGGCCGCCGTGATCGTGGGTGATCAGTTCGTCGAGCATCCTCAGAGCCACCAGCACGTCGGCACGGCGCGCCTGAGCGAGCGAGAGACTTTCGCTGTACACCCCGTCGAAGCAGGTGAAGCGGACCGCCGTACCCTCAGGTCGCACGCCCGCCGCGTCGAGGAGATGCGAGAGCAGCACCCCCTCGAAGGGCGTCTTCGGGACCCGCCAGCCGTCGGTACATTGCACATCACCGACGACCCTGGTCTGCGGCAACGCGTGCAAGGCATCGAGCGTGTACGTCGCAGGGCGGTCGACGAGTCCGTCGATCGTCAGCTGGTAGTTCGCCCTGTTCTTGCGCGGCACCGAGGCCGCCACGCTGTAATAACGGAAGCCGCCGGGATCGGGCAGCAGCCCGCTGAGCCCGGTGGGGTCGGTCCGCGAGACGGCCCCGAGGACCTTCTCCCAGCCGCCCTGCACGTAAGGCGCCGCGACGAGGCCGGCGGCACCGGCCCCGAGCATCGAGAACATCACCCGTCGCGCTATGGGTGGACCGCTTTCGGGTCCCTTTCGTGAATGAGTCACATCGCGATTCGAGCAGTCGCGATTCTCGTTGGCCAGCGATGACGGGCGACCGTAAGACTTCCGTCAGGATTGCTCCGGCCCGGCAGCCGCTTCTCCATCTGTTTGAACGGCGCCGCGGGACGGGCCTCGGCCGCCGCTTTCGCGCGTCAGACGCTGTCGAGGCCCCCGCTTTCCACCAAGCGGCCCTCGGAGAGCCGCAGCCAGCGGTCCACCCCGATCCCGACCAGGAACCGCTCGTCGTGGCTGACCACCACGAACGCGCCCTCGTACGCGCCGAGCGCGCTCTCCAACTGACCGATGCTGACCAGGTCGAGGTTGTTGGTCGGCTCGTCCAGCAGCAGGAGTTGGGGCGCCGGCTCGGCGCACAGGACGCAGGCCAGCGTGGCACGCAGCCGCTCGCCGCCGGAGAGCGTGCCCACCTGGAGGTGGGCACGGGAGCCGCGGAACAGGAAGCGGGCGAGCAGGTTCATCCGCTCGGCCTGGAGCATCTCCGGGGCGAACGCGGCGAAGTTCTCCGCCACCGTGCGCTCGGGGTCGAGCAGATCCAGCCGCTGGGACAGGTAGGCGATGCGGCCGTCGGCCCGTCTGGCCAGACCGCCTTCCGGCTCCAGGTCTCCGTTGATCATGCGTAGCAGGGAGGATTTGCCGGCACCGTTGGGCCCGGTCAGAGCGATGCGCTCGGGGCCTCGGATGGTCAGGTCGATGCCGTGCCCGGCGAAGAGGGGCCGCTCGCCGTAGCGGGCCTGCATGTGCTCGCCGAGGAAGACCGTGCGCCCGGCCGGGACGTTGGTTCCCGGCAGTTCGAGCACGATCTTCTGCTCGTCGCGCAGGGCGCGGCTCGCCTCGTCGACCCTGGTTCTGGCGTCGCTGACCCGCGCGGCGTGCGTCTGGCCCGCCCGGCCCGCCGACTCCTGGGCGCCCCGCTTCATGTTCCCTGCGAAGATGCGCGGCAGGCCGGCGTTCTTGAGGTTGCGGGCGGCATTGCTCGCCCGGCGCTCGGCGCGTTCGCGAGCCTGTTGCATCTCCCGCTTCTCGCGCTTCAGCTCTTGCTCGGCGCTGCGGACGTTCCGCTCGGCGGCCTCCTGCTCAGTGCGTACGGCCTCCTCGTACGCGGTGAAGTTCCCACCGTACGAACGGAGCTCGCCCTGGTGGAGCTCGGCGATGCGGTCCATGCGGTCGAGCAGCGCCCGGTCGTGGCTGACCAGGAGCAGGCAGCCGTTCCAGTCATCGAGCACGCCGTAGAGCTTGTCGCGCGCGTCGAGGTCGAGGTTGTTGGTCGGCTCGTCGAGCAGCAGGACGTCGGGCCGCTTGAGCAACTGCGCGGCCAGCCCGAGGGAGACGACCTGGCCGCCGCTGAGCGTGCGCAGACGGCGGTCGAAGCCGACGTCTGCGAGGCCGAGCCGGTCGAGCTGGGCGCGGGTGCGTTCCTCGATGTCCCAGTCGTTCCCGATGGTGGTGAAGTGCGCCTCGCCGGCGTCCCCGGATTCGATGGCGTCCAGCGCCCGGATCACCGGGGCGATCCCGAGGACCTCGGCCACGTTCAGCTCGCCGGTCAGGGGCAGGCTCTGCGGCAGGTAGCCGAGCACGCCCTCGACGGTGATGCTCCCGCCCGCGGGCTCGAGCTCGCCGGCGATCAGCTTGAGCAGGGTGCTCTTACCGGCGCCGTTGGGGGCGACGAGGCCCGTACGGCCGGCGCCCACGGTGAAGGACAGATCCTGGAGGACGGGGGTGTCGTCCGGCCAGGAGAAGGACAGGCTGGAACAGACGATGAACGCATCGGACATGCGGAAGACCTCATACGGAAGGCGGGCGCGCCACAGCGCCCGGCATGGTGACAGGGATTCGTGAGACGACGAGACGGCCACGGCGGCGGCGCTCTCGCGCGCCGGCCGGAGGCCGATCACCTTCCGGTATCACCCGGAGATGTCGTCGTCACCTGCCACGTCTGGTCTCCCCACCTTGAGATCACATGCGCCGTCCATCGTAGCAGCCGCCGAGTCAGCCCACGGAGAGGACGATCTTCCGGTCTCGACGCCGCTTCCGTTGAGCTCCACGCCCGCTTCGCACGACCTACTCGTCGTACGGACGGCCCGCCGGACCCGCGCCGACAAGATGACCTGTGAACTCCCATGCACGGCGGGCGAGGTCGGCCGCCGCGCCTGGCTCTGGGCGCCGCGCTATCGCGCCGTGGCCGCCTGCCCTCGCCTCTGGCGGGCCCGGTAGGCGGCCGCCTTGATCTTGTTGCCGCACGACTCCATCCCGCACCACTCCCGGCGCCGCCCCCGCGACCGATCGATGAAGATCTTGGTGCACTCGGGGTTGGCGCATTCCTTCATGAGGGGGACGTCCGGCCCGCTGAGGACCTCGATGGCATGGCGCGCCACGGTGGACAGAGCCTGCGCCGGAGTCGCCTCGATCCGCCGGCGCTCCGCGGTGAGCTGGGGAGTCGCGGGCGGCGTGCGGGCGATCTCGTTCACCAGGGCGAGCGCCGCACCGTCGTAGCCCTCGCCCGCGAGATGGGCGGTGACCAGCCGGTAGACGGCCTCCCGCACCGCCACCGCCTGGGCCAGGTCGGACTCCTTGCAGGCGGGGAGGGCGTCGACGATGCCGGACTGGAGGTACCAGGAGTCGAGCCGGGCCGGCGCGTCCAGCGTCTCGAAAGGCGCCGTGCGACGAGCCCTGACCGTGGCCGCGAAGTCGAGCGCCGGGTTGCCGCACAGGAAGACGTGTTCCACATCACCAGCTTGACAGGTGACTTGAACGGGCGCACATCTCGTCACCATCTTAACCAGTGACGAGATGCCCCCGGCCCATCGGGGTTTCCATGGCGCCGTCCTCCACTCAGTCGTAGCCGTGCTCAGTGCAGGCGATTATGTATAGTCGCCTGGCAACTAGTATCCTGGCGACTATGAGCGAGTATCACCGATCCCCTCTCGCACTGGCCGTGCTGGCGTTGCTCACCAGTGAGCCCATGCACCCGTACCGCATGCAGCAGGTCATCAAGCAGTGGGGCAAGGACCAGGTCATCAACGTCGGCTCGCGGGCGACGCTGTACAAGACCATCGACCGGCTGGTCAGAGATGGGCTGATCACGGTCCGCGAGACCGAGCGCGAGCGACTACGTCCCGAGCGGACCGTGTACGCGCTGTCGGACACGGGCCGTGAGGTTTCCCGCGGGTGGATGCGGGAGATGCTGTCTTCTCCCAAGCGCGAGTTCCCGGAGTTTCCCGCCGCCGTCTCGCTGCTCCCGCTGCTCGACCCCGACGAGACCCGGGCCGAGCTGGAGAAGCGCCACGCGCATCTGGCAGCGGACGTGGCCCGCATGGATGAGGAACTCGCCGCCTACGAAGCCGAGGGCCTGCCACGCGTGTCCCTGGTCGAACTCGAATACCTGCGGGCCATCGCCGCCACGGAGCGGGACTGGGTGGGCTCGCTCGTCGAGGACCTGCGCACGGGACGCCTGCGCTGGTCCCAACAGGAACTGCGTGAACTCATGGAGGAGGAGCCGTCGTGAAGGTGATCGTCATCGGGGCCGGAACGGGTGGGCTGTGCCTGGCTCACGGGCTCAAGCAGTCGGGCATCGACGTCGCCGTGTACGAGCGCGACCGCACGAGGCGGGACGGCCTGCAGGGCTATCGCGTCGGTATCGATCCGGACGGCAGCCGGGCACTGCACGCCTGCCTGCCCAAGGAGCTTTTCGACACCTTCGTCGCCACCTGTGCTCGTGCGCCACGCTACGGCAACATGTTGACCGAGCGGCTCACCGAGGTGCTCTCGCTCGACAGCGGACCGGTCAGCGCCGACCCGCTGAAGAGCGAGAAGTCGGTCAGCCGGATGACCATGCGGCAGGTGTTGCTGACCGGCCTGGAAGACGTGGTGCACTTCGGCAAGGTCTTCACCCGGTACACCCACGAGGACGACGGTACGGTCACGGCGCACTTCGAGGACGGGACCACGGCCACCGGCGACCTGCTCGTCGCGGCCGACGGCTCCCATTCCCGGGTGCGGCGGCAGTATCTCCCGCACGCCAGGCTGGAGGAATCGGGTCTGGTGGGTGTCACAGGAAAGCTCCTGCTGACGGAAGAGACCAGGAGACTGCTCCCGCCGAAGGCCATCGAAGGCGTCTCGATGATCTTCGCGCCCGGCGGATACAACTGCATCCTGCACGTCATGGAGTTCAAGTGGGATCACGAGGGCGAGTTGAAGAACGGCATCGGCGGCGACGACGCCGAGCTCCTGGCCGCCTGGCCGGGGCTGAACTTCGACAACACCCGCGACTACATCATGTGGGGCTTCGCGGGGGCGACGCGCAACCTTCCGGCTGACGTGCTGAGGAAGGGCGGACCCGAGCTGCATCGGATGGTGATGGAGCTGACCGGTCGCTGGCACCCCAACCTGCGCAAGCTGTTCGCGATGACCGATCCCACGACATGCTTCCCACTCTCCATCCGGACCTCCGTGCCGATCCCGCAGTGGGAGAGCAGCAATGTCACGCTTCTCGGCGACGCCATCCACACCATGACCCCGGGGCGTGGGGTGGGCGCCAACACCGCGTTGCGCGATGCCGCCCTGCTTCGCCGCAACCTCGTGGCCGTCCGCGACGGTGAGACGAGCGTGCTGGAGGCCGTCCGCGCCTACGAGACCAAGATGATCGAATACGGCTTCGACGCCGTCATGCAGTCCCGGCAGCAGATGAGCGGCGACGACCCGATCCACCGGCCCGTGCTCGGTCGGCTCATGCTGGCTGCGATGCGTACGGGCATGCGTGTCGTGAATCATCTGCCGCCGGTGAAGCGGCGTATGGCCGAGGCCCAGGCACGCTACCGAGGTGCCGACCGCGACGACTTCTAGCGGTCCCGGACAGTCGGAGAAACTGTGGCCGGCTACGGCGATCATGGGTTCAAATGATCAAGCCGAGAAACGCTCTAGCGTTCGGAGCAGCGGCGGCCTTCATCTTCGTTGGGCCCGCGACCCTGCCGCCCGAGATCACCGGCACCGACACCGTGGCCGCGGCGACCTACACCGCATCCGCCGGCGATCAACCCGGCATTGGGCACGGTTTTGGCCTGGGCGGCACCAACGCGGGCGGCGGTGGCAGCAAGAGGAATAACTAAGGAAATTCGAAACTCATGAAGAAGAAACGCAGAGGCGTCGGAGGTCATCCCTCCGGCGCCTCTTCGCCGTTGACCTCAAGTCAGTCGCAGGATGGCATCCGGAGACGATGCCGTGCTCGCTCCCCGGCCACCAGGACGACCTTCAGAGAGCTGGGGCAGGAGGGTCCGCTGTTGTCCTGGGATAGGCTTCGGACATGTCCGTTGCTGCCCGTCTCGCACCTGGTTGCCGCCCTCGTGGCTGCCGGGCGCCTGCGCGGCGGGTGCACGGCCGACGGGTCCGGTATGTGATCGGCTCCGATCCTGGTCAGGTCAACGGGATGCGATGGCTTCGCGCGCCGCGCATGGCGCAGGGCGTCTGACGGAGATCGATTCTCCTCCGCCCTCCTCTTTCCCTGACCGGCTTCTTCTCTGATCTGGCTCGGCCTCTGGTGCTGTGCCCAGACTCTCTTGCCGTTCTTCGAGCGCGTCGGGAGTAGCCCGTGCTCGCTGGTGCCGGCTGGCCGCAGGTCTGGCGGAAAGGGCTGGGGGCGCCCGCCCATCTGCGCGGAAACGCGATCCGTGATCACCGTTAGCCAGACATCCGGGGCGTCTGCCCCGGCGTAGGAGCTGTCGCATGTCCAGCGAATTCTTCATCCCGGCCCCCGAGGGCCGCGCCCCTGACGCTGAGGGCTATTTCGGCGCGTTCGGCGGCAGGTTCATCCCGGAGGCGCTCGTCGCCGCGGTGGATGAGGTCGCCGTCGAGTATGAGAAGGCCAAGACCGATCCGGAGTTCGTCGCCGAGTTGGGGGCTCTGCTCGTCGATTACACCGGGCGGCCGAGTGCTCTGACCGAGGTGCCGCGGTTCGCCGCGCACGCCGGCGGCGCCCGGGTGTTCCTCAAGCGGGAGGATCTGAACCACACGGGCTCTCACAAGGTCAACAACGTGCTCGGGCAGGCCCTGCTCGCCAAGCGGATGGGCAAGCCGCGGGTGATCGCGGAGACCGGCGCCGGCTCGCACGGCGTCGCGACGGCCACCGCCTGCGCGCTGTTCGGCCTCGAATGCGTCGTCTACATGGGAGAGATCGACATGCGGCGCCAGGCGCTGAACGTCGCCCGGATGCGGATGCTCGGCGCGAAGGTCGTCCCGGTCACGTCGGGGTCCCGCACGCTCAAGGACGCCATCAACGAGGCGTTCAGGGACTGGGTCGCCAACGTCGAGTCCACCCACTACCTGTTCGGCACCGCGGCCGGCCCGCACCCGTTCCCGGCGATGGTCCGCGACTTCCAGCGCGTCATCGGCGTCGAGGCCCGCCGCCAGATCCTGGACCGCACCGGGCGCCTGCCTGACGCGGCGATCGCGTGCGTCGGTGGCGGGTCCAACGCCCTCGGCCTGTTCCATGCCTTCCTCACGGACAGCAGTGTGCGCCTGGTCGGCTGCGAGGCCGCCGGGCATGGCGTCGAGACCGGGAAACACGCGGCGACACTGTCGGCGGGCGAGCCCGGCATCCTGCATGGCTCCCGCTCCTACGTGCTGCAGGACGAGGAGGGCCAGATCACCGAGCCGCACTCGATCTCCGCCGGGCTGGACTACCCGGGCATCGGCCCCGAGCACGCCTACCTCAACGACCTCGGCCGTGCCGAATACGTCCCGGTCAGCGATGACCAGGCGATGCAGGCGTTCCTGCTCCTGTCGCGCACCGAGGGGATCATCCCGGCGATCGAGAGCGCCCACGCCCTCGCCGGAGCCCTCGAAGTCGGCAAGGAGCTCGGCGAGGACGGGCTGATCCTGGTCAACCTGTCCGGCCGCGGCGACAAGGACATGGACACCGCCGCCCGCTACTTCGGGCTGTACGACACCGACGGGGAGTCGAAGTGAGTGGCAACATCCAGCTGTTGAACGACACCCTCGCCCAGGCCAGGGCCGAGGGCCGGGCCGCGCTCCTCGCCTACCTCCCCGCCGGTTTCCCGACCGTCGACGGCGGCATCGCAGCGGTCGAGACGGTCCTTGAGTCCGGCGCCGACATCGTCGAGGTCGGACTGCCGCACAGCGACCCGGTCCTGGACGGCCCCGTCATCCAGACCGCCGACGACATCGCCCTGCGCGGCGGCCTCAAAATCGCCGACGTCATTCGCACCGTCCGCCAAGCGCACGCCGCCACGGGCAAGCCCGTTGTGGTCATGTCGTACTGGAACCCGATCTCCCGCTACGGCATCGAACGCTTCGCCACCGAACTCGCTGACGCCGGCGGCGCCGGCTGCATCCTGCCCGACCTTCCCGTCCAGGAATCCGCCGCATGGCGCGAACACGCCGACAAGCAAGGCCTGGCCACCATCTTCGTCGTCGCGCCCAGCACCAAGGACGAGCGGCTGAAGCAGATCACCGCAGCCGGATCCGGATTCGTGTACGCCGCCTCCCTCATGGGCGTCACCGGCGCCCGCGACACCGTCGGCACCGCCGCCGCCGACCTCGTGCGGCGCACCAGAGCGGTGACCGACCTCCCGGTCTGCGTCGGCATCGGTGTATCCGTCCACGAGCAGGCCGCCGAGATCGCCGGCTTCGCCGACGGCGTGATCGTCGGCTCGGCCCTCGTCAAGGCCCTCCTCGATGCCCCCGACCAGGCTGCTGGACTCGCGGCCATCCGTGCCCTCACCGCCGAACTCGCGCAGGGCGTCCGCAGGGGAAGGTAGCGGCGGGCCGGCCGGAACAGGCCGAAAGCGCACCCCGTACGCGACGGATGAACGTGGGAGACACCGGTCTCCCACGTTCATATGTCAGGTCGCCGGTTCCAACAGCGCGGCGAGGTAGCCACCGGCCACGATGCGGCCGGCAGCCTGTTGGTAGGCGGCAGGGTCGTCGGGGGTGACGGTGGCCAGTCCGTCGACGTAGCGGTTGTACATGCAGAACGCGGCCGCGATGAGCACGGTGTCGTGGATCTCGACGTCGCTGGCGCCGGCCTCCCTGGCGGCCTCGATCTGCGTTGCCTGGACCTCGCGGCCGCCGCGCTGGACCGCGGACGCGACGGCCAGCAGTACCCGCAGCTTGTGGGAGATCGGAGCGGTGGCCGGGTCGGCGCGGACCTGGTCGATCAGTGCCATCCCTTCGGGCAGTTGCGCCGCCGCGAACGCCGCGTGCGAGCTGGTACAGAACTGGCAGTCGTTGAGCGCGGAGACGTAGGCGGCGATCAGCTCGCGTTCGCCCCGCGTCAGCGCGCTGGGGCCGCGCAGCAGGACCTCGGCCAGTTCGCTGAGCGGTCGCGCCGTCTCGGGCCGGAACGCGAACAGGGAGAGGATTCCGGGCAGGTCGGTGTTCAGACGGATGTGCGGCATGGCTGGCTCCTTGGTTCGGGGGTCAGACGCCCAGCTCGGCCGCGGCCAGGGCGGTGCCCTCCAGCCGCGCCCTGATCTTGGCGAACGCCACCTCTCGGGAGGTGGAGGTGTCGTCGGCGAACGGGGAGAACCCACAGTCGTCGCAGGTTCCCAGGCGGTCGAGAGGCAGGTGACGGACCGCGGCGACCACGCGGTCGCGTACCTGCACGGGGGTTTCCACGTGCGGATCGATCGGGTCGATCACGCCGATGAAGATCCGCGCGGTGGCGGGCAGGTGCTCGGCGATGACGGCCAGAACCTTGTCGGGCTCGGGTTCGCCGGCCAGTTGGACGTAGAAGTTGCCGGCCTTGAGCTGGAACAGGTGGGGCAGCAGGCCGGCGTAGTCCACATCGGCGCTGTGGGTGGAGTCCTGGTCGCCGCCCGGGCAGGTGTGCACCCCGATCCGCGACCGCTCCTCGGGGGAGAACCGTTCCAGCACCCGGTTGTTCAGCGCGACGAACTCCTCCAGCACGCCGCCGCTGGGGTCGAGCTTGAGCGACAGCCGCCCCTCGGTGAAGTCGAGCTGGACGACGTGCGCTCCGGCGTCCAGACAGCCACGAATGTCGGCCTCGGCCTCGTCGGCCAGGTCGTCCAGGAAGCGCTCGCGCGGATAGCCGTCTATGCCGGTGGCGGGGTAGAGCAGGCTGAGCGCGGACGGCGCGATGACCGCCTGCTTGACCGGGACAGTCGCGTGCCGCCGGGCGGCACGCAGGTACTGCTCGGCGCGTACGGCATAGCGGAACGGCCCCGCGGTCAACCGGGGTAGCTGCCGGGTGTGCCCGTCCGCGAACGGGATCACGACCCCGTCGGGAGCCAGGTGCGCCAGGCCCGCGATCGGGTAGGTGGCGAAGCTCGGCTTGGACTGCTCACCGTCGGTGACGACCGGCGAACCGGTCTGCTCCATGCGCGCGATCGTGTCCCGCACGGCCGATTCCTGGGCGCGCGCCAGCTCGGCGGCGTCCGCGGAGCGCATGGCGGCCAGGATCTCGGGGGAACGGGGGATGCTGCCGATTGGCTCGGTCGGGATGCCCATGACGCGACCGTAGATCGCTCCTCGTAATGGGTCAACGACCCCAAGTGACCACCCCGGCCGGCGTAACCACCTGGGCATGACGCCCGGCACGCCCGCCGGCGTCGTCGCGTCCTTGCGGTCGAGCGCGGAAGCCGTGGATCTCCACGACCTCCCGGTGAACCATCAACTGGAGTCGCCGGCAAGCGGGAACCTGGACGCTGCCCTGGTCAGAGTTGGTCCGTCAGGGCGGCGGCGAAACGCGAAGCGACCGTCGCGACCGCCGCACGGAGTTCCTGCCCGCCTTCGACGCGGAAGGCGAACGGCACGCTCGCCAACCACTCCTGCGCGTACATCGCCGGATTGCTCGTGCTGCCGACGAGCACGCACCCGTCTCCCGATGGTTCAAGCCGTCCCATGGGAGGCCGGACCCAGGGCGCCACCTCAGCCACTGGAGCGTCGAACACAACGCGAGTGGGGAACTCCCACCCGGTGCTCAGGTTCTCCTCCAGCGCTGCCACCGGGTCGAGGCCGTCGGGCGGCTCGAACTCGTGCGCGGTCTGCTGGAGCGCGCGGATCCGATCGACCCGGTAGGTGCGGATCGCGTCCGCACGATGGGAGTAACACAGGAGGTACCAGCGCCCGTGGCGGACGACGACCGCCCAGGGATCCACGTCGGCCGCCCACTCGTTGCCGGACTCGCTTCGATACGTCACCAGCACGCGACGTCGGCCGGCGATGGCGGCGACGAGTGCGCTGACGGTGGCGGGATCTGGACGGGCCGAGTACCGGTCGGGCGCGGCCGAGGCGTGCTCTCGCAGCGCGGCCGCTTGCCTGCCGACGTTCTCGGGAAGTGCCCGGATGACCTTGCGCAGGGCGGAACCGACGAGGTCGTCGACGTCGGCGGCGGCCGGCCGGCCGTCGAGCACCGCCATGACCAGGCTCAGCGCCTCGGGCTCCGTGAAGGCGACCGGAGGCAGCCTTGTCCCGCGACCGAGCCGGTACCCGCCATAGGGGCCCCGGGCCGACTCGACGGGGATGCCCGCCTCTCGGAGGATCCCGACATACCGACGCGCGGCCCGCTCCGTGACGCCCAAACAGGCGGCGAGTTCGACGGCCGTCACGCCGGGGCGGGTCTGGAGGATCTCCATGGCACGCAGAGCTCGTGCGGTGGGGCTGAGATCGGTCGGCACACGAGCAGATTAGGTGGTCATGAGATAAACCGGAAGTAGATCGTCCGGAATTGGTTCTAGCGTGATGTCCATGACCAAGTTCCGCCGGCAGGACCTCACCGGAGCTTGCCTCGAGCGCGTGAGCCTCCGTGGCGCCACCTTCACGCAGGTGTTCCTCAATGACGCCCGCATGCACGCCGTGGACTTCACCGGGGCGCGGGTCCGCGGCGCCGTGTTCAACGGGAGCCGCCTGCGCGGCGTCGAGCTGGTCGACGTCGAGATCAGCGGCGAGCTGAAGAACGTCGTCGTGAACGGCGTCGACATCGCGCCGCTCGTCGACGCCGAACTGAACCGTCGCATGCCCGAGCGGGCGAGGATGCGCCCCGACGACGCCGACGGGTTCCGTGAGGCGTGGGCGATCCTGGAGCGGCTGTGGGAAGGCACCGTCGCGCGTGCGAGGGCGTTCCCCGAAGCGGCGCTTCACCGCAGCGTCGACGACGAGTGGTCGTTCACGCAGACCCTGCGGCACCTCAACTTCGCCGGCGCGGCCTGGGTGGGCCGGATGATCCTTGGCAACGCCTCGCCATGGCACCAGTGGGACCTGCCGTGGGACGAGGCGCCCGGGTGGGACGGTATCCCGTGGGACCGCGAGGCCCGACCCTCGCTCGACGAGGTGCTCACGGTCCGACGCGAACGTCAGGCGATGGTCCGCCACGTCATGGAGTCACTGACCGACGAGCAGCTCGCCTCCGAGGTGACTCGCACCGAGCCCGGCTGGCCCCGGACGGAGAACTTCCCCTTCAAGAAATGTCTCCGCATCGTCCTCAACGAGGAATGGGAACACCGGCTCTATGCCGAACGGGATCTGACCTCACTGGAGAAAGAGTACTGATCATGGACATCCTGCTCATTGCCGGCCTGTGGCTCGACGGATCCGCGTGGGACGACGTCGTGCCCACGCTCGAGGCACTCGGCCACCGCCCCGTGCCGCTCACCCTCCCCGGTCAGGGTGACGGATCTGCCTCAGCCACGCTCGGCGACCAGGTGGCAGCGGTGGTCGCCGCCGTGGACTCAGCGTCCGAGAAGCTCATGGTGGTGGGGCATTCCGCCGCCTGCTCCCTGGCTTGGCTGGCCGCCGACGCGCGACCGGAGCAGATCGCCAAAGTCGTCCTCATCGGCGGCTTCCCGTCCGCCGACGGGGAGTCCTACGCCGACTTCTTCGATGCGAAGGACGGCGTCATGCCCTTCCCCGGCTGGGGCCCGTTCGAGGGGCCTGACTCTGCTGACCTTGACGAGGAGGCCAAGCGAATCATCGCGTCTGCGGCGATCCCCGTCCCCGAGGGAGTGTCCAAGGGCGTGGTGCGCCTGACGGACGAGCGACGGTTCGACGTCCCGATCGTACTCTTGTGCCCCGAATTCACCCCCGCCCAGGCTCAGGAGTGGATCAATGCCGGTGATGTGCCCGAGCTCGCCAAGGCCAAGCACCTTGATTTCGTCGACATCGACTCGGGCCATTGGCCCATGGTCAGCAAGCCGATCGAACTCGCCCGGCTCCTGGCCGCAGCGGCTGTCGAGGCCTGACGAGGATGTCGTACACGATCCGGTCCCTGGACGCCTCTACGTGGGCTGCCTTCGCGGAGCTCGTCGAGCGCAACAACGGGATCTTCGGCGGGTGCTGGTGCATCGGTTACCACCCGGAGTGCGGCCAGAAGGGGATCAGCCATCGCGCGGTCAAGGAGGGCGCGAGTACCAGAAGAAGGCGCCACCTCGTCCGGACTGGCGGATCACCTGCTTCTACGTCGACAGGAGACATCGCGGCCTGGGCATCGCCCGGGTGGCGCTGGAAGGCGCGCTCGACCAGATCGCCCATGCCGGCGGCGGCCTCGTCGAGGCCATCTCCGAGGTGACCACCGGCCGCGAGGCGCCGAGCCGTTTCCTGTTCAGCGCGACCGTCGAACTCCTGGAGCAGTTCCGATTCACCCGCGGCCGGCAGGTCGGCAAGCACGCGTGGATTGTGAGCAGGGTGGTCGATCCGGTGTGAGCGTCCGCTACCAGGCCGCTGAAGTCGCGGGGCTGGCCCGCTGCCTCACGGCCTGATCTCGTACACCAGGTTGAACGGAGTCTGCGCGGCCCGGCGGAACCGGGTGAAGCCCGCCTGCGTCGCCACCTGGCGGATCGCGGCCTCACCCGCCTGCGCGCCCAGCGCGTGGCCGCCCGGCTGGGAAAGACCGTTGGGCACGCACAGGAACGTGGAGGCGCTGTAGTACAGCCGCCCCACCGGGGTGAAGTTCTCCTCGATCTTGTCGGAGGCGAACGGTTCCACCAGCAGCCACGTGCCGTCGGCGGCCAGCGCCTGCCGTACCCGCCTGGCCGCCCCTAGCGGGTCGCCCATGTCGTGCAGGGAGTCGAACATCATCACCAGGTCGTAGCCGGTGCCGGTGAAGGTCTGCGCGGTGGCCACCTCGAAAGCGACGCGGTCGGCGAGCCCGGCCTCCGTGGCCTGCTTGCGCGCCAGTTCGATCGACGCGGTGTGGTAGTCGGAGCCGGTCACCGTGGTAAGCGGGTAGGCCTCCGCCAGGAGCCTCGAGGAGGAGCCGAGACCACAGCCGACGTCGGCGACCCGGACCCCGGCGACCAGCTTCGCCTCGACCCCGTCCAGGGCGGGGATCCAGCTCGGGATCAGCTGCGCGACGTAGCCGGGCCGGAAGAACGCGTCACAGCCGACGAAGACGTCCTCCTCGTGCTCGTGCCAGCCGACGCCGTCACCGGTGCGGAACGCCTCGGTGATGCGCGGCTCCGCGCGCAGCATGCCCAAGGCGATGAGGAAGGCCGCCGGCACGTTGGGCCCGTCCGGGTCGGCCAGGCAGAACGCCTGCTCCTCGGTCAGCCGGAAACGGCCTGTCTCCGGCCGGTAGCTGACGTATCCGCCGGCGGCCTGACCGCGCAGCCACTCGGTGAGATAGCGCGGGTGGCACCCGGTGCGCTCGGCGAACTCCTCGGGCGTCGCGGGCCCCTGCGCCAGCGCGCGATAGAGGCCGAGCCGCTGGCCGATCACGACCGAGCCGGCGGCGTCGGTCGCCGCCAGGTCGGCCACGAACCTGCCCATGAACTCCGTCACCTTGTCCTGGTCCATTTCCTGTCTCCCTTTCCCTTGACCCGGCTCGTGCCGGTCATCACGGAAAGGGTCGGCGCGCGGCCTTTCACGGCCCTCGCACCGGCTATCTTCGTGCTAACAGGCTGACATCTGTCCTGGTCGCGGGACATGCCGGCCACGGGGAGGTGCCATGTCAGTCCGGCGCGCGCCGCCGGTCCGGGTGGAGGTGCTCGGACCGCTGCGGCTCCTGGTCGACGGGACCCCGGTGGAGGTGCCGGGCCCGAAGCGGCGTGCGGTGCTCGCGCTGCTGGCGCTCGCCGAGGGCCACACCGTGACGGTCGACCACCTCGTCGACGCGCTGTGGCCGTCGGAGGTGCCCGAGTCGGGGCGTCAGGCGCTGCACAACCACGTCTCCCGGCTGCGTGGGCACCTCGGTCCTGCGACCGCCCGGCTGGAGCGGCGGCATGACGGCTACCGGCTCGACCTCGAGCCCGACGAACTGGACCTGGCGCAGGCGCGCACACTGCTCGCCACGGCCCGCACGACCGCGCCGCGGGACCCGGCCGGCGCGCTCGCCCTGCTGCGGCGGGCGCACGGGCTGTGGCGCGGTCCCGTGCTGGCCGACCTCACCGACATCGTGCCCATCGCCACCGCGGTCGAGGAGTGCGCGCAACTGCACCGCGAGATGACCGACGCCCTGATCGACAGCGCCGTCGCCGCGGGACAGGCGGACGGCGTCCTCGGCCTGGCCGCCGCCTCGTCAGCCGCCGACCCGCTGCGGGAGCCCGCCGTTCTGCTGCTCATGCGGGCGCTGGCGGCGACCGGGCAGGCGCCGAAAGCCCTGTGCGCCGGACGCGACTACCGTCACCGGCTGGTCGAGGAGACCGGCCTCGACCCTTCACCGGCGCTGGACGAGCTCGAACGCGACATCGTCGGCGGGGCCACCGCCGAGCCACCCGGCCGACCCGAAGCGCCCGCCCGGCCGGTGACCCGGCTGATCGGCCGTCAACAGCAGGTCGCCGCCCTGCGCCGGCTGCTGGAGGCCGAACGGCTGGTCACGCTCCTCGGACCCGGCGGCGTCGGCAAGACCCGGGTCGCCCAGGAGGTGGCCCGGCAGAGCGGCGGAGCCACCGTGCTGCTGCTCGCACCGCTCACCGATCCCGCCGCCCTCCCGCATGCGCTGGCGGCGGCCCTGAACCTGAAGGTCGTCCAGGGCGACGTCCTGTCGGCGTGCGTCGCGCTGCTGGGCGACCGCCCCGGCCTGCTGGTGATCGACAACTGCGAGCATGTGCTGGACGGCGTCCGGGATCTGGTCGGCGTGATCCTGTCCTCGTGTCCCGGCCTGTCCCTGCTGGCCACCAGCCGCGAACCGCTCGGCCTGACCGTCGAATACGCCGAACGGCTGGCGCCGCTCGCGCTGCCCGGCCCCGACGAGGACCCATCGCGGGTCGCGTCCGTGGCGCTGTTCCTGGATCGGGCCGGCCGGGTCCGCCCCGGCCCGCCACCGACGCCGGCGGATCTGGACACGGTCGCCGACATCGTGCGCCGCCTCGACGGGATGCCGCTGGCCATCGAGCTGGCCGCCGGCAGGCTGTCGACGTTCTCCCTCACCGACCTGCGCGGCCGCCTCGACCGCTCGCTCGACCTGCTCGGCGGCGGCAGGCCCAGCGCCGACTCCCGGCACCGGACGCTGCGCGCGACCCTCGAGTGGTCCTACCGGCTCCTCACGGCTGACGAACGACGGCTGTTCCGGCATCTGGCGGTCTTCGCCGACGGCGTCGACCTCGACACCGCCGAACGGCTGGCCGCCGACCTGGCCCTGGATGGCGACCCTGGAAGCGTCCTGGCCCGCCTCGTCGACGCCTCCATGATCGACGCCCAGTTCGACGACGGCACCAGGTACCGCATGCTGGAGACGCTGCGGGCGTTCGGGCTGGACCGGCTCGCGGCCGCCGGCGAGGACCAGGCCGCGGCCGAGCGCATGCTGCGGTGGGCGGTCGAGCTCACCGCATGGATCAACGCCGCCATGACCACCGACCGGGAGCCCGAGGCCGACGCCGTCCTGCGCCGGGAGCTGCCGAACCTGCGGGCCGCATGGCGGCTGGCCCGCAGCCGGGGGTCTCTGGAGGAGGCCACGGCGATGCTCGTCGCGCTGTTCGACGCGGTCACCTACCGCGACCTCGTCGAGATCCGGGACTGGGCGGAGGAACTGGCCGGTGACCCCGCGCTGGCCGGCCACCCGCGTGCGGCCGCCGTGCTCGGAACGGCGGCCGAAGCGGTCTACCACCGCGGTGACTACCGCAGGGCCGACCGGCTGGCCCGTGCCGGGCTGGAGAAGGCGAGCTGCGGCGCCGGGTCATGGCACTGCCTGAGCGTGCTGTCGGTGGCCGAGCTGGCCCGTGGCGCCTACGACGAGGTCGTCGAGCACTCCCTGGCAGCGGCCGTCCTGGCCGGCCAGGGGCGGGAGAACCTCGGGATCGCCGCCCTCGCGACGGCCTACGCGGGCGATCTGGACGAGGCACGCAAGCTGAACGACCGGCAGTCGGCCGTCGCGGCATCGCCCACGATCGCCTCGTGGGGCGCCTACGTCGCCGGGGAGATCGAGAGCCGGGCCGGCAACAACGAGCAGGCCGAGCGGCACTACCTCCGGGCCATCGAGCTGGCCCGCACCTCCGGCGCGACCTTCCTCGTCGGCGTCGCGACCGTCGGGCTCCTTTCGGTGCGCGCCACCGCCGGCCGCGTCCACGAGGCGCTGGGCGGCTACCGCGAGGTCATCGAGTACTTCGCCCGCAACGGCAACTGGACTCACCTGTGGGTCACTCTGCGCAACCTCGCCGACCTGCTGCGCCGCCTCGGCGACGGCGAGCCTGCGGCGCTGATCGACGCCGCGGCCGACCAGGCTCCCGACGCTCCCGACGCGGGCCGCCGTGGCGGGGCCGAGCCGCCCGGGAACCCCGCTCAGGCAACCGACAGGATCGCCGTCCTGGAGGTGGCTCGTCAGGCGATCGAGCGGAACCTCACCCGCTCGTGACGGCCGCGGGGAGCAGGCGCTCGACGAACGACTCGTCGCCGACCCACGCCGTGTAGCGGTCGACGCCCATCCGGGCGATGAGCTCGGCCGTCTGGCTCTCCTGCGCCGCCAGGGCACGGACCTTGCGGGTCGCGGTCTCGGTGCCGAGCACCAGGTCGACGGCCAGCCGATGGGCGGGAGTCATGATCGGATATCCCGGAGGGAAGACGCCCAGGCTGTCGTTGAGCGCGCTCCAGCGCGGTGCCCGCCGTTCGGCGAAGGCGGCGTACAGCAGCCGGGCCCAGGACGGGGCCGCGCGGTCGAACGCCGCGGTCGCCCAGGCCGAGATCGCTCGATGGTCGGGGTGACCGGTGATGCCGTCCGGGCCGAAGGTCAGCACGCTGTCAGGGCGCACCCGGTCGATCACCTCACACAGGGGCGCGACCGCGTCGGACTGGGCGACCGCCGCGCATCGACCGTCGCGGTGGTCCAGCCAGCGATGCTCGGTGACTCCGAGGATCTCCAGGCAGCGCGCCAGCTCGCCGGTGCGAGCCGCGGCCAGCCGATGCGGCGGCCACTCCTCCGGGTGGGCGGTGCCGAGCTCGCCGCGGGTCGCGGTCACGCACACCACCCGCGATCCCCTGTCACGAGCCATCGCCATCAGACCGCCGGACAGGTAGGCCTCGTCGTCCGGGTGCGCCCAGATGCCCAGGATGGTGCCCAGCCGGCCCACGTCCTCGATCATGACCGAACCTCTTCCCTGGTGAGGAGTCCGTGCACGGGCAGCCCTGGGCCGCAGCAGGCGACGGCGAGCATCCACAGCCGGCCGGCTCCCACCGTGTCGACCACCAGACCACCGAGCAGCGCGCCGGCCGCCGACCCGAGGTGGACCGCGCAACTGCGCCGGCCCCTCCCTCAGGCCGATCAGGCGGTCGCTCCCGTCGAGGTACGCCGGTGGTCCAGTCCAGCGTCGCCGCCATCTCGTGCCTCCTCCGTGCCGCCGAGCGATCCGATCCTCGGCCCACGGCCTCGCACGGCACTACGACGGCACTACCACGGCACTCTCACCCCACCCGGTCCCCGATCTGCCTGCACCGCTGGAGACCTGTCGAGGACGATGGGGCCCTGGTGGGCGAGATCTGGGCGGCGCTGCCCTGGGGCGACCGCCGTCGCTCACGTGCTGGTGCGGTGGACGGCCTTCCCCTGAGCCAGCAGCCGCTCGGCCTCCTCGTCGGTGAGCGACTCCAGCAGCCGGCGCATCTCCTGCTCGGCCAGCACCGCCAGGTTGGCGATGGAGAAGTCGTCGAAGGCCCGCTCCGGTGAGACGGTGACACCCAGGGCGCGATTGACGTCGATCAGGATCTGGTTGGCCATCACCGAGTCGCCACCGAGCTCGAAGAAACCATCCCGGACGCCGATGGGCTGGATGCTCATCGCCTTCTGCCAGATCGCCGCGATCTGCCGCTCCAGGTCGTTGCGCGGCGCCAGGTATTCCGTCGCCAGGTCGGGCCGGTGCGAGGACTGCGTGCCGATGGACCGCAGCCGGTCCACCTCGGCCGTCGCGATCTCGGACAGGAACGACCTTCCCGTGTCGGACGGATAGAACTGCGCCAGGTTCCGCAGGTCGAACGGCAACACCACGGGCTGCACGCGGTCGCCCGCCGCCAGGCTCGCGAACGCGGCCACCCCGGCGTCCGGAAGGATGGCCTTGGCCGCGGTGCGCAGCTCGCGGTCGGAGTCGGTCTCCCAGGTGGCTGCCATGCCCGCGGCCCAGGGTCCCCAGTCGAAGCTGACCGCGGGCAGGCCTTCGGCCCTGCGATGGTGGGCCAGGGCGTCGAGGAAGGCGTTGGCCGCCGCGTACCCCGCCTGGCCTGGCGAGCCGAGCACCCCCGCGGCACTGGAGAAGCAGGCGAACCAGTCCAGCTCATCACCCGAGGTGAGCTCGTGCAGGTGCCAGGCGCCCGACACCTTGGGGCCGAAGACGTCCCGCACTCCCCGGGCTTCGAGGTCGAGCAGCGGGCCGTTGTGCAGCAGTCCGGCGGCGTGCACGACGCCGCGCAGCTGCCCTCCCGCGCGAGCCTGCCGCAACGCGTCGTCGAGCTGCTCGCGGTCGGACACGTCCGCGGCCAGGACCCGCACGTCCACGCCGTGCGCCCGCCACGCGGGCACCTCGGCGCCCTCCCGCTTCGTCCTGCCGATCAGCGCGAGCCGGCGGGCGCCCAGCTCGACCAGGTGAGCGGCCACCTGAAGTCCCAGCGCGCCGGTGCCGCCGGTGATGGCGTAGACACCGTCGGCACGGATCGTGATCGGCGGGCCCACCGGCCGGTCGTCGGGCGCGATCCGCCTGACGTACCGCAGGCCGGACCGGTAGCCGACCTCGGCCTCCGCCCAGCGCGCCGCCAGTTCCTCACGGATCGTGGAAACCGGGTCCTGATCGTCAGGGTCGAGGTCGAGGCAGAGGAACTCCAGCGAGGGGTGCTCCAGCGGGATCACCTTGGCCAGCCCCCAGACGGCGGCGGCGAACGGATCGCTCACCGGGTGCTCGCCCACGGGCTGGGCGCCGGTGGTGGCGAAGAGCACCCTCGGGCTCTGTTCGGCGATGCCGTACGACAGCGCCCGCAGCAGCAGCGCGGCTGACAGCACCCCCGTGTCCGCGTCGGCGCCGGGCAGATGGATCACCCCGCGCAGTGGGCCCGTGGCCGCCAGATGGCGCACCAGCTGCCGGTAGTGGCCGGGCCGGCGTGGGTCGATCGAGAGCTCTTCGGCATCCAGCCTGAGCTCTCCGTTCGCGCGGCAGATCCGGAATCCCGCACGCTCCGCCAGCTGTTCCGCGAGCCGCTCACCCGGCGGGGCGATCACCACCCAGCCGCTGGGGAACAGCCCTGTCGGGCAGGCGGGGATGGGCCTGGGACGCCAGGTCACCTGGTAGAGCCGAAGTCCGGGCAGGCGCGCGGCCTGCGTGTCCAGTACGGCGCGCCGCAGGGTGAGCCCGGTGACGCGGGCCACCGGTGTCCCGTTCTCATCGGTCAGGTTCAGGTTCGCGGTCAGCTCCGCCCCGCCCGATTCTTCGAGCGTCACGTGCACGTGGGTGGCCGCGCCCGGCTCGGCCCACCACGTCAGCTCCTCGACGGCGACGGGAAGGGCAGGGCCGTGGCCAGGGTCCACGAGCGCGGCGACCACATGGAAGGCCGCGTCGAGCAGGCGGATGCGATCGCCGCCGCCGGCGAGCACGCCCAGCGCCTCGTCGGTGCCCGTCCACACCTGCTCGACCCCGCGGAAGGCGGCCCCGTAGTCGAGTCCGTGCCGGCGCAACAGCTCGTACAGCTCGGCGCCGGTGACCTCACGTGGGCAGCGTGCCCGCAGGAGCGCAAGGTCCTGCGGGGCAGGGGCGGGCGCGGCGGCCACGAGACGTCCCGCCGCTTGCTCGCGCCACTGACCGTCGTCGTCGCGGGCGTGGACGGTGACCGTCCGCCGTGCCCTGTCGAGCGTCGTCTGCAAGCGGCGTCCTCGGTCGAGCACCAGAGGGCGGTGCAGGCGCAGCCCCGCCACCGCCTCGTGCCGCCCGCCCGCGCGGCGCAGCAGGTCGGCGTAGCCCGCCGCGGGAAAGATCACCTGCTCACCGACCTTGTGGTGTGAGAGGTACGGCAGCGCCACCGGGTCCAGGTCGCCCTGCCAGATCGTGTGGCCCGGTGACGTGGCCAGGTCCAGCAAGCCGCCCAGCAGCGGGTCGGCACCGGCACGGCGATCGCCCGAAGGCCGCTCCAGCCAGAAACGGCGGCGACACCACGGCGTGACCGGGGCGCTCACGACGGGCGAGCCGGACGGGTAGAGGCGCTGCCACCGGATGGCCGCGCCCAGCCCGAACAACCTGGCCAGCGTGCGCAGCACGGCAAGCTGTTGCTGATCGCTCTCGTCGACGCAGCTCAGCACCCGTGCGCGGGTTCCGGCCAGGTCGCGGAGAGAGGCCTGGAGCACCGGCCTCGGTCCGACCTCGAGCAGCAGGTCCAGGCCGTCGTCCAGCGCGGCGGTGACCGCGTCGGCGAACAGGACGGGCTCCCTGACCCCTCGGCCCCAGCGCTCGCCGTTCGGCCCGGCCACTCGGCGGCCGGTGATCGTGGAGTAGAGCGGCACCTCCGGCGCGGCCGCGGCCCGCCCAGCCTGATCGGCGCCGAGCAGCTCGGCGGCCCGCGCCATCGACGAGGAGTGGAAGGCGTAGGCGACGGGCAGCCGCCTGGCGAAGATCCCTTCCTGTGTCAGGTCCCGCGCCACCTGCTCCAGTTTGGCGGCGGAGCCGGCCAGCACGGTCGCGGCGGGCGCGTTCACGGCGGCCACTTCGACGCCGTCCCCGCACCACCGGCGTGCCTCGGCGACGGGCAGGCCGACGGCGAGCATTCCGCCGCCGGGTGCGGCCTCGGCCATGAGCCGTCCGCGCGAGACCGCCAGCCGCATCCCCGCCTCCAGGTCCAGTTCACCGGCGGCCACCGCGGCGGAGATCTCGCCCACGCTGTGCCCGACCACGGCGTCGGGCACGATGCCGTAGGAGCCGAGGAGCTCCGCCATGGCGATCTGCACGGCCACGATCAACGGCTGGGCCACAGCGGTGTGCTCGAGGTCCACCGGCTCACCGCCGTCGAGTGCCGTTTCGATCGACCAGTCCAGCAGCTCGCGCACCGCCTCGTCGCAGCGGCGGATCACCGAGCGGAACAGCGGCTCGTCGGCCAGAAGTGTGCGGCCCATGCCCGGCCACTGGCTGCCCTGGCCGGAGAAGACGAAGGCGATGCGCGGCGGCGCGGCGGGGGCCGGAGACACCTCGGGCAGATCTGTGGAAAGGGCCCGGCGCAGCTCGGCCGGGCCGCCCGCGACCACGGCCGTCCTGTAGGGGCGGTGATGCGTGCGCCGGGTGGCCATGGTGGCGGCCACCGCGAGGATCTCCGGCTCGTCGGCGGATTCGACGCGGCGTGCCGTACGGGAGAGGAGGTCGGACAGTTCGTCGCGACCACGCGCTGTGAGGGGGAGGAGCAGGGGGCCCGCGCTCGGGGGCGCCGGCGCGGGGGCGGGAGCCTGGCCGACGACGACGTGCGCGTTGGTCCCTCCGAAACCGAAGCTGCTCACGCCCGCGAGGCGAGGCCCGTCCGGCCAGCTCACCGGATGGGTGGCCACCCGGAGCCGGTGCTCGTCGAAGGGGATGCGCGGGTTCGGGGTGGAGTAGTGGAGGCTGGGCGGGATGAGGCCGTGGTGCACGGCCAGGACCGTCTTGATCAGCCCCGCGACCCCGGCCGCGGCTTCCAGATGCCCGATGTTGCCCTTGACCGAGCCGATCAGGCACTCGCCCGCCTCGCGACCCCGGGCCGCGGCCAGCGAGCCGGCCTCGATGGGGTCACCGAGCGGGGTTCCGGTGCCGTGACACTCCACGTACTGCACCTCGCCGGGGGCCAGTCCCGCATCGGCGTAGGCCTCGTGCAGAACGGCCCGCTGGGCGGCCGGGTTGGGGGCGGTGAGGCCGTTGGAGGCGCCGTCCTGGTTCACCGCGCCGCCTCTGAGGACGGCGTAGATCCGGTCTCCCGCGGCCAGCGCGTCTTCCAGGCGCTTGAGCACGACGACGCCGCAGCCTTCACCGCGCACGTAGCCGTTGGCCTCGGCGTCGAACGGCTTGCAGCGGCCGTCCGGGGCGAGCATGCCCGCTTTGCTCAGCCCGATGGAGGGTTCCGGTTCGATCAGCGCGTTCACCCCGCAGGCGAGGGCCAGTTCGCAGTCGCCCGCCCGCAGGGCGCGGATCGCCAGGTGGGTGGCGACGAGCGAGGAGGAGCAGGCGGTGTCCACCGCGACGCTGGGTCCGCGCCAGTCGTAGTAGTACGACAGCCTGTTGGCGGCGATCGCGAAGGAGTTGCCCGTCGTCGTGTGGGCGCTGATGCGGTCGGGGTCGGACAGCTGGCGGTGGGCGTAGTCGCCGGTCGCCATGCCGACGAACACTCCGGTGCGTGAGCCCCTCAGGCGGCTCGGCGGGCTGCCCGCGTCCTCCATGGCGTCCCAGCTGGTTTCCAGCAGCAGGCGCTGCTGCGGGTCCATGCGCAGCGCCTCCGCCTCCGAGATGCGGAAGAAGGCCGCGTCGAAGTCGGCCAGGCCGTCCAGGAAGCCGCCTCGGGTGCTGATCAGTCTTCCTGGTGTGGCCGGGTCGGGGTCCGCCACCCCGTCGGGCCACCGGTCCTGTGGCACCTCCCGTACCGCCTCTGTGCCGGTCAGCAGGAGCTTCCAGTACTCCTCGGCGTCCGCCGCGCCGGGCATGCGGCACGCCAGTCCGACCACGGCGATCGGGCCGCGGGCAGGACCGGCCGGGGCCACGGCGGCGCTCAGGGGCCGGATGCCGGCGACGTCCTGGGCCGCCGGGCCGGCCACAGGCCGCATGGCGGGGGCGCCCGCGCCTGCCTCGGCGAGGGGGCGCAGGTGGGCGGCGAGCGTGGCGATCGTCGAGTGCTCGAACAGCAGGGCAGGGTCGATGACGCGCCCAAGCTTGCGGCCGGTGCGCTCGGCCAGTTCGGCGAGGCGCACCGAGTCGAGGCCGTTGGCGGCGAAGGTCTGCTCGGGGTCGGCGGTCCTCCGTCTGCCCAGCTCGGCGACCTGGGTGGTGAGCCACTCCTGCAGGTCATCCCCGTTCACGAGATATCACCGTCCGTGTGCAATATCGTGATTTCTCCGTTGTGCAGCGCGTCCCTGGTCGCCGACCGGCGCGGCTTGCCGCTGGAGGTCTTGAGCACGCTGCGAGGCGGCACCAGGTACAGCCGCGAGAGCGGCACCTGCTGGTCGGCGAGGACCGCCCCGGTGATCGCCGCTGCCAGGCCGCGTAGCTCCTCGGGGTCCCGCGTGGTGACCTCCTGGAGCAGCGCGACACCTTCGCCGTCCTCACCGAGGATCGCGAACGCCACCCCGCCGCCCGGACGCAGGCGGCGGTCCACCTGCTGGGCCACGCGTTCGATGTCGTGGGGGTGGACGTTGCGGCCACGGACGATCAACACGTCCTTGAGCCTGCCTGTGACGAACAGCCGCCCGTCGCGCATCACCCCGAGGTCGCCGGTGCGCAGGTAGCTCGAGTCCCTGGCGGGCAGGCGGGCGCCGAAGGCCGCACCGGTCTCCTCGGGCTTGCGCCAGTAGCCGTCGGCCACGCTGGGCGCCGAGGCCCAGATCTCGCCCACTGCGCCGTCGGGCAGCACCCGCCCCGAACCGGGGTCCACGATCCGCACGTCGTGACCGGGGGGCAGGCCGCCCGCGTCGGCCAGCTCGACCGCACGTGGATCGGCGGAGTCGCACTCCACGGCCTTGCCCTCTCCGAGCTCCTCGCGCAGCACATGGGTGAACCGCGGCTCGCCGCGCCGCGCGCCGGTCACGAGCAGGCTCGCCTCGGCCAGGCCGTAACAGCCGACCACCGTGCCCGGCCGCAGGCCACTGGGCGCGAAGGCGGCCTCGAAGGCTCGCAGCACGTCCGGGTTGATGGGTTCGGCCCCGTTGAAGGCGACCTCCCAGCTGGACAGGTCGAGCCGGTCCTGCGGGATCGCCTCAGCTCGCCGGGTGCACAGGTAGTAGGCGAAGCTGGGACCGCCGCTGATCGTGCCGCCGACCCTGCTGATGAGCTCCAGCCAGCGCAGCGGCCGGTGCAGGAAGTGCAGCGGCGACATCAGGTAGCAGGGCATGGCGCGGAACAGCGGGTAGAGCACGGTGCCGATGAGGCCCATGTCGTGATAGAGCGGCAGCCACGAGACCACCGTCCCGGTGGCGGGACGGCCGGTGAACCAGTCCATCGAGGCCAGGTTGCCGAGCAGATGCCGGTGGCGCAGCACGACCCCCTTGGGCGACCCGGTGGAGCCGGAGGTGTACTGGAGCATGGCCACGGAGTCGGGTCGGACCCTGGGAGCGCGCCACCCGTCCGCCGGCCTTCCATCGGGCACCAGCCAGGGCAGCCCCCGGAGCTGGGCCACGCCCGCAGCGGCCGTGGCGAGCGGGGCCGTCAGCGGGGAGGCGAGCACCGCCTCGGCCCCGCAGTCGGCGCCCACCCTGGCCACGCTCGCGAGCCCGGCTTCGGGCCGCGCGGGCGTCGGCGGGTAGACGGGCACCGCGATCACCCCCGCGAACAGGCAGCCGAAGAAGGCCGCCAGGAAGTCCAGGCCGGGTTCGAAGAGCAGCAGCACCCGCCCGCCCGGGGCGACGCGCTCGCCGAGCATCGCGCCGATCGCGGCGGCCCGCTGCTCCAGCTCGCCGTACGTCACCGACCTGAGGTCCTGCTCCCCGTCCGCGAGGAAGCCGTAGGCGTGGCCGTCACCGCCGGCCTGCGCACGTTCCCGGACCAGCCCGACCAGGGTGTCAGCCATGGCCCGGCCTCTCCCCGCTGCCCGCGCCGCCGATGTGCAGCCGCCACAGCGAGGCGGCGTCCAGCGCACGCCGGGTGCCCACCTGCTCCACGGTGACCCCCTCGCGTTCCCACAGCCGCGGGTACGACTCCACGACCGTGGGCGGCACGTCCTCTATGGGGGTGACGCTGTCCATCGCCTTGTCGATGTAGGGCGCCAGGTCGGCCCCCTTGGCCCGCTCGCGCTCGACGTGCCGTTCGGCGAACTCGGGCAGCACCCGGCGACCCAGCAGCTCCAGGGACTCGCAGATGTGCTCATGCTCGTACCGGCCGCCTTGCTGGAGCAGGATGAGCTGGTCCACCCCTGCCTCTTCCAGCCCGCGGAAGTGCTCGGCCGCCTCCTCGGGAGAGCCGACCGCCCCCAGCCCCGCCATCGGCTCGGGCTCGCTGCGCTTGAACTCCTCCCACAGGTTGGTACGGCCCGGCACGTGCGCACCGAATCGGTAGTAGTGCGCCAGCGCCCACTTGAAGAACCGCTGCCCCTCGACGCCGCGGGCGCGGGCGAGGTCGCCGTCCTCGTTGACCATGACCCCGGCCAGCATGGCGATGTTGGGGTTGACGGTCTGCCCGATGGGCCGGCACTCGCGTTTGAAGGTGTCGTAGTACTCCCGCACCCAGAACCGCGCCTCTCCCGCGTCCATGAAGGAGAAGGTCAGCGCGCCCATGCCGAGCCGGGCGGCCAGCTTGAGGGTGTCGCGGTTGGTGCAGGCCACCCAGAGCGGCGGGTGGGGCCGCTGGACGGGCTTGGGCACCACGTTGCGCGGCGGCATCGAGAAGTATTCACCCTGATGTCCCGGGTACGGCTCCGCCGCCATCATCCGGGCCGCCTCGCGCACGCCCTCGGCCCACATGGCGCGTTTCTCGATGTAGTTGACCCTGAAGCCCTCCAGTTCGAGCCGGGAGCTGGACTCCCCTGTGCCCCACTCGACCCGCCCACCACTGACCAGGTCGAGCATGGACACGCGCTCGGCCACCCTGGCGGGATGGTTGTAGGGGGGCGGCATGAGCGTGATGCCGTGCCCCAGCCGCATGCGCCGGGTGCGCTGGCTCACCGCGGCCAGGAACACCTCGGGGGCGGTGGAGTGGGAATACTCCTCCAGGAAGTGGTGCTCCTGCGCCCAGGCGTACTCGATGCCCGCGGCCTCGCCCAGCTCGGCCCACTCCAGGGCGTTGGAGACCAGCTCCTGCTCACTGTCCTGGCGCCAGGGCCGGGGCAGCTGGAGCTCAAAGAACATGCCGAACCGCATGGCTCACCTCCATCAACTCTGTCCTCGCTCGGCGAGCAGGCCCTCGAGCAACGCGTCGAGGTGGTCCGCGGGAACCCCCTCGACCAGGGAGCGGATGCGTTCCCCTTCATCGGCGAGGCGCCGCCGCCTGTCGAGGTCCTCCTGGATCATCCGCGCCAGGTTCTCCAGCGTCGGCGTGCGGAACACCTTCTGGAGCACCAGCTCGACGTCGTAGCGGCGCTGCAGGTGCACCACCAGCTGCGCGGCGCGGATGGAGTTGCCGCCCAGGTCGAAGAAGTCGTCGTGCAGACCGATCCTGTCCACCTCGAGGTACTCGGCGACGTGCGCCGCCAGCTCGATCTCCAGCTCCGTGCACGGTTCGGTGTACGGCGTGCCGGCTGCCCGTTCGCCCTGGGCTGGAGCGGGCAGCCGCGCTCTGTCGGTCTTGCCGGTCCCGGTCCTGGGCAGCTCGTCGAGCAGCACGATGCGGTCGGGCACGAGGTAGGCGGGCAACTGCCCGCGCAGCTGCCTGCGCACGGCGGGGATCAGCTCGGTGTCCTCGTACAGGGCCTTGTTGCGGCTGACGAGATAGGCGACGAGCAGGTCGCCCTGGACGGCGACCGCGCACTCCCGCACCCGGGGGTTGGCCTCGATGGCCGCTTCGATCTCGCCCGGCTCCACCCGGTGACCGCGGACCTTGACCTGGTCGTCGTTGCGGCCGATGAACTGCAGGGTGCCGTCGGGGCGGTAGCGGGCGTAGTCACCGGTCCGGTAGAGGCGCTCGCCCGGCACGGTGGCGAACGGGTCGGGCACGAAGCGCTCCGCCGTGGCCGCGGCCCGGCCGTGATAGCCCCTGGCCAGCGCGGCCCCGCTCACGCAGAGCTCGCCCACCGCCCCGATGGGGACCAGCCTCAGCTCCTCGTCCAGGAGGTGCACCCGGGTGTTGGCGATGGGCTTGCCCAGCGGAACCGGGGAGTCGAGGGTGAGCGCGGCCGCCGTCACCCACACCGTGGTCTCGGTGGGACCGTACTGCGTCCATGCCGCCCTCTGCGTGGCCGCGAGCTCGGTGGCCAGCCGCTCGCTGACCCGCTCGCCGCCCACCAGCGCCGTGAGGAGCAGGTTGTCGGGGCGCAGCAGCCGCCACAGGGTCGGGGTGGCCGACAGGACCGTGACGCCGCCCTCGACCAACGCGTTCTCCAGCCCGTCGCCGAGGTCGTCCTGATCGACGAGGTGGATCCGGCCGCCGAGCGCCAGGGTGCCGAAGATCTCGGCGATCGAGGCGTCGAAGGCGGGGCTGGCCACCGCGCCGACCACGTCGTCCGGGCCGATTCCGTGCACCTCGGACAGGGAGTGCACGTAGTTCACCGCCGCGCGATGGCTGATCTCGACGCCCTTGGGCGTGCCGGTCGAGCCGGAGGTGTAGATCATGTAGGCGAGGTTCTCCGCTCCCACGCGGACGTCCGGGGGCTCGGCCTCCTCGCCCTCGTCCAGGACGAGGTCCGGCTCCGCCGTACCGATCACGACGGTGGCGCCGGAGTCGGCCAGGATCTCGGCGCGGCGGCGCGGGCCGTGCGCCGGGTCGATCGGGACGTGGACCGCACCCGCTTTCAGCACCCCGAGCGCGGCCACGACCAGGTCGGGCGAGCGTTCCAGGCACACGGCGACCAGCGATTCCACCCCGACGCCCCGCTCGACCAGGCGTCGCGCGAGCCGGTTGGCCCGGCGGTCCAGCCGGCCGTACGTCAGCGCGCCGGTCACGGCGACCGCCTCCGGCCGCTCGCGGCAGTGCCGGGCGATCAGCTCATGCACGCACATCGGCGGCCGTTCCCGTTCCGGGCCGAAGGCCAGGCGTGCCAGCTCCCGCCGCTCCTGGGCGGAGGGCAGGTCGAGTTCGGCGATCGCCTCGTCCGGCCGCGCGAGCAGCGTCCGCACCGTCGCCACGAACCGGCGCGCCAGAAGCTCGGCGGTGTCCTGGCCGAACAGGTCCGTGCGGAAGACCAGGCTGCCGTGGACGGCGGGCCGCTCCCACAGGAAGAACTCCAGATCGGCGCGGGCGGTACGCCAGCCGAGTTGGACCGGTTCCAGCCGGAGCCCCGCGAAGTCGCTGACGGGAGACGGCGGCTGCATCACGAACGTCACCCCGAACGGCCCGCTCGACGAGGCGTCCCTGGGCAG
Organism: Nonomuraea sp. NPDC049152; assembly: GCF_040648355.1. Lineage (NCBI taxonomy): Bacteria > Bacillati > Actinomycetota > Actinomycetes > Streptosporangiales > Streptosporangiaceae > Nonomuraea > Nonomuraea sp. NPDC049152. The sequence goes on from NZ_JBEZDO010000013.1 coordinate 142,904, forward strand.
GTCCAGCTCCTCCACCAACAGGTCGAAGGGCACGTGCTGGTGCTCGAGCGCCTCCAGGCAGGTCCGTCTGACGGAGGCCAGCAGCTCGTGGAAGCTCTGCCGGGTCTCCACGCCGACGCGCATCCCCACGGTGTTGGTCAGGTTGCCGATCAGGCCTCGCGTCTCCGGCAGGTCCCTGCCCGCGACCACACCGGCGATCGCGATGTCCCGCGCCCCGGTCGTCTGCCTGAGCAGGACGGCCAGCGCGGTCAGCAGGACCATGTACGGCGTGGCGCCGGCCTCGCGTGCGGCGGCGCGAATCGCGGCGTCGTCACCGTCGTCGAAGGGCAGCTCGCGCCAGTCGCCGGCGGTGGTGAACTCCGGCGGCCGAGGCTCGTCGCCGGGCAGCCGGAGCGGGCTGATGCCGGCCAGCCGGTCGCGCCAGTACTCCAGATCACCGGCCGAGCCGCCGCTGTGGCGCTCGTGGGCGGCGACGTCGGCGAAGCGGATCGGCAGCGGGTCGTGCACGGGGGCGCTGCCCGCGGCCCTGGCCTGGTAGGCCGACGACAGCTCCAGCACGGCGACGGCCAGCGCCCAGCCGTCGCCGATGATGTGGTGCACGACCATGACGAGCATGTCCTGCTCGGGCAGCCGGATGAGCAGGAGGCGTGCCAGCGGGCCGGTGGCCAGGTTCATCGGCGCGTCCACCGCCGCCCTCGCCTTGCTCAGGGCTGCCTCGAAAGCCTGTCCGACGGGCAGGTCGCGCAGGTCGACGGTCTCCAGGGACGGCCTGGCCGTGTCGTTGACGAGCTGGAGCGGCTCGTCGTCCACGACCCTGATCACCGTGCGCAGCGTGTCGTGCCGTGCCACCAGGTCTTCCAGTGCGAGCGCGAGCACGGCGGGATCCAGCCGGCCGTCGAGCAGCACGCAGTGGCTGAGGTTGAAGGCGGAGGAGCCGGGGGTCAGCTGGTCCAGGAACCACAGGCGGCGCTGGGCGTACGACAGTGGCGCGGGGCCGGGGCCGTGTACCGGGATGACCGGTGTCGCCGGTGCCGCGACCCTGCCCTCACGCCACTGGCGAAGCAGGGCCGCTTTGAGCTCCGACAGCTCGGAGCCCTGCTTCGCGTCGCTCACAGTGACCGCTCCCTGAGGCTGAGGGGACGAAGGTCGGTCCAGACCTGGTCGATGTGGGCCAGGCAGTCGCTCCTGGTGCCGCGGTAGCCCGCCTCCCGCCACCCGGCCGGGAGGCTCCGGTCCGCCCACCAGACCGAGTACTGCTCCTCGTGGTTGACCACCACCGTGAAGGTGGAGGCGTCGCTGTCGCTCATGGGTGCTCTCCTGTCAGCGCTTGCGCGGGTAGCGGTCGGGCGGGTCGAGCTGGCCGTGCCTGACCAGGAAGTCCAGGCAGTCGTGCATGTACTTCTCGTTCAGCGGCGCGGGTTCCCAGCCGGTGCCCTTGATGGCCTCGAGCAGGTTCACGCACTCCAGCCGGTTGTCGATGGCGTCCTCTGTCTCCATGGTCATCTCCACGCCGGCGTCGCCGCTGGAATAGAGCAGGAGCACGGGGACCATCGGGTAGATCGGGTGGTCGGGCCCGGCGTTGATGGCCAGCTCCAGCGCCTCGTCGAACGGCACGACCTCGAAGGGGTAGCCGTAGGACCGGATCCAGGGGTAGAGCATGTTGTGGGAGATCGCGTCGGTGTTCCACAGGTGGAAGATGTTGCCCACCGAGGACTCCTGCTTGGAGGCGTGCACCATGGCCGCGCTGGCGTAGTCCAGCGTGATCGCGTTCATCGACTCGGCGTAGTCAGGCAGGATGCCGAACTCGAGGAAGCCGCGGAGCGCCGTCAGGACGTAGTTCTGCGCGTGGCACGCGCCCGTCCTGGGGTGCCCCATCATGATCGACGGCCGGAAGATCGTGATCGGGAGGCCCCGCTGCTTGGCCTTCAGGATGATCTTCTCGCTGACCCACTTGCTCTGCGGGTAGCTGAAGGGCACCTGGGGCGGCTTGCTGGGCAGCTCGACCTCGAGGAAGGGCCGGGTCATGTGGCCCGCGATGAACACGTCGATCGTGGAGACGAAGTGCACCTGCTTGGCCTTGTAGCGGGAGGCCAGGCGGAGGATCTCGACGGTGCCGTCCACGTTGGGGGCCTTGAGCGCGGAGTACGGCATGGAGAAGTTGACCAGGGCGCCGTTGTGGTAGATGACGTCCACCAGCTTGGCCAGGTCGTCGAACTGCTCGGGCGACAGCCCGAACAGCGGGCGGCCCAGGTCGCCGTTGACGGCCTTGACCCGCCGGTCGAAGCGGTCGTCCCAGGGCACCTCGTACTGCTCGCAGCTGGCCTTGAGCCTGGCCAGCCCGGCGGCCGGGTTCTTGGCGCGCACCAGGCAGTAGACGTCCGCGGTCGTCTGCGCGATGAGCTGGTCGAGCAGGAAGACGCCGAAGTAGCCGGTGCCACCCGTGAGCAGGACCGCCTTGGGCGAGAAGATCTCGGCCAGCGGCACGTTCTCGCCGGTGATCGACTCCTCCAGGAACGCCTCCCTGTCCAGGTCGTCGGCCGGGTCGCGGGTGGCGCGCAGCCCCTCGAAGCCCTCGCGCTCGAACAGCTCGATCCTGGAGGCCACACCGGCCACGGTCGGGGTGCTGAACAGCGCGTGCAGCGGCAGCTCCAGCCCGTAGACCTGGGCCAGTTTGGCGCCCACCTTGGACAGCTGCAGCGAGCTGCCGCCGAAGGAGAAGAAGTCGTCGTGCAGGCCGACCTGGGGCAGCCCGAGCGCCTCTGCGAACACCTCGGCGATCTCGCGCTCGATGCGCCTGCGCGGGACGGCCTCGCTGGGCACCGTCACGGTCCGCACCTGCGGGTCGGGGAGCGCCCTGCGGTCGACCTTGCCGTGCGCGTTCAGCGGGAACCGCTCGCACACGACGATCGTGGCCGGGATCATGTAGTCGGGCAGGATCGTGCGCACGTGCGCCGAGAGCCGCTCGGTGTCCACGTCCTGGCCTGGTTCGGCCGGTAGCACGTAGGCGATCAGCTCGTTCTCGTCGCCGGCCAGGTTGCGCCGGACGTCGACCACCGCGCTGAGCACCTCGGGGTGCCGCTGCAGCGCGTTCTCGATCTCGCTAAGCTCGATCCGGAAGCCCCGGACCTTGACCTGGGTGTCGGCCCGGCCGATGAACTCCAGCTGCCCGCCGGGCAGGTACCTGGCCAGGTCGCCGGTCCGGTAGAGCCGCCCGCCCGGAGCCGGGGAGAAGGGGTCGGGGATGAACCGGTCGGCCGTCTGGCCTGGCGCGTTCACGTATCCGCGCGCCAGGCCCTCGCCCGCGACGTGGATCTCCCCCGGCACCCCGATCGGGACCGGGTTCAGCTCCTCGTCCAGCAGGTAGATCCTGGTGTTGTGGATCGGGCGGCCGATCGGCACACTGGCGCCGTCCTCGTCCGCCTTGGCCAGCTGCGCGGTCGCCCAGACGGTGACCTCGGTGGGCCCGTAGTCGTTGTAGAGCCTGGCCCATGGCAGCGTTCTGTAGTGGTCGACGGCGAGCTGCGAGGGGAAGACGTCGCCTCCGGCGGAGATGTCACGCAGCGAGATGAGCTTGCGCCCGCCCGCCGCCAGCAGCAGCTGGTAGTAGGAGGGCATGTGGGTGATGTGCGTGACCTGCTCCGCCTGCACCAGCCGGGCCAGCAGGGCGGGGTTGCCGACCTCGTCCTCGTTGGGCAGCACGATCCGGCCACCGGTGACGAGCGTCCAGTACAGCCCTGCGGCGGAGGCGTCGAAGGTCAGGGAGACCGGGATCGCGTACGCCTCGGGGGCGGGCCGGCCGTCGGCGCCGCGCGCCAGCGTGGAGTTGACGATCTGGCGATGCGGGACCACGACGCCCTTAGGCTGTCCTGTGGAGCCCGAGGTGTAGATCACGTAGGCGACGTTGGCCGGATCGGTGTCCGCCGGAGCCAGGCTCGTGGACTCCTCGCCCACTCCATGGACGTCGATCCACGCCTCGCCCGGCTCGGGACGCGGTGTCTCGACCCCGGAGTCCGTCACGACGACGGTCCTGATGCCCGCGTCGGCGATCATCGCGCGGGTGCGCTCGACCGGCTGCTCGGGGTCGAGCGGGACGTAACCGCCGCCTGCCTTGAGCACTCCGAGGAACGCCGCCACGGTGGCCACCCGCCTGCCGGCGATGACGCCGACCAGAGTCTCAGGGCCGACGCCCTCGGCGCGCAACCGGTTGCCGAGCCGGCTCGCCCACTCGTCGAGCTCCCGGTAGGTCAGCCGGTCGGGGCCCGCCACCACGGCCAGCGCGTCGGGCGTGCTCGCCACCTGGTCGGCGATGAGCTCGTGCAGGCACCGGTCGCCGGGGAAGGGGCTGTCGGTGCGGTTCCACTGCTGGATCACCGTGTCCAGCTCGCGGTCCGACAGCATGGGCAGGCGGTGGCTCGGGCTGCCGGGGTCGGCCGCCGCGGCGGCCAGCAGCACCTCGATGTGGCCCAGCACCAGGTCCACCGTGTCCGGCTTGAACAGCTCGGTACTGTAGTCGGCGTGCAGGTCGAGACCGCCGTCGGCGTCCTCGACGAGGTGCACGCTCAGGTCGAAAGCGGACAGCCCGGCATCCGCCTGGGTCACGATCCAGATCGAGCCGCCCGAGCTCTGCGGCTGGGCCGCATGGTGGGGGACGAACCGGACCTGGTGCAGCGGCGCCCTACCGAGGTCGGTGTCCGGCTGCACCTTGTTGACGACGTGCTCGAACGGGATGAGCTGGTGGTCACGGCCCTTGGCCCAGGTGGCGTGGACCCTGCGGACCAGCTCCTCGAAGGGGGGCTCGTCGGCCAGGGAGGCACGGACGACGAGCGTGCTCTCCAGCGGTGCCAGGATCTCGCTCTGCGTGTGGTCCCGCCCCGGCGCGGGGATGCCCACGGCGATGTCACGCTCGCGGGTGTAGCGGCCCAGCACCTCCACGTAGGCGGCCAGGAGCACCGACGCCCTGCTCGCCTCGCACCGTTCGGCCAGCTCGCCGACGCCGCGCGCGGTCTCCGCGCTGAGCGTACGGCTTCGCCTGGCGCCGCGCAGGGTCGGCATGCGGCCCACCGGCCTGGGGTGGTCGGTAGGCAGGTCGACGGGCGTGATCCCGGCGAGCGCCTTGGCCCAGAAGGCCAGCTGGCGGCGCGCCAGCGGGGTGCGCAGCCAGGCCTGTTGCCGGTCGACCACCTTGGTGTAGGGGATCCGGCTGGGCCGCGGCTCGGGTCGCTCGCCGCGGCGAACGGCGTCGTAGGCCTCCAGCAGCTGGCCGACGATCAGGTCCATGGCGACCTCGTCGCAGATCACCTGGTGAGCCGTCAGCACCACCTCGTGCCGGTCCTCCGCGACCCGGATGGCGGCCGCCCGGAGCAGCGGCGCCGTCTCCAGGTCGAAGGGGCGGCCTGCCTCACGGTGCCTGACCTTGCGAAGCTCCTCGGCGTCGGCGACAGAGAAGGTCCTCAGCTCCGGCTCAACGGCTCCCGCGTCGGCGACGGGCCGCACCGGCCTGCCCTCGATCGACAGAAAGCGTGCTCGCAGCTCCTCGCGCGCGTCCGTGAGCGCGGCCAGCGCCGACCGCAGCGCCTCGTGGTCCAGCTCTCCGCGGACCTCGAGCACGCGGACGACGTGCGTGGGCAGTTGGGGCGCTATCTGATGCAACACCCAGTAGCGGCGCTGCGCGGGCAGCAGCCGCTCCCCGCCCTGGTCACCGTCCTGGCCGAGAAGCTGTGCCAGGAGCGCGCGTTTGTCTTGTTCCGATAGCCGGCTGACCTCATCGGCAACTGTCGACACCGCACCGCGTCCTCTCTGTCGTGCGCAATTCATTGCGACTGTCCAGTCCTGGTCACATTAATAAGTGGAAATGCCGTGCGGCCGTTCTTGAAGGACATCTTGCGTACCTGACGCGATCGAAAGATCTGTCTGTGTTTCTTGACGAAATCCGCGGGCGGTCCGAAGAATCCGAGGTGCTGGCGCTCGATGATGAGGGCTATGCGGAGGCGGTATCACGCCCTACATCCTCGACTTCCAAGCCCTGCCCGGGAACAGGAGAGGAGGGGATCGACGTGCGTTACCTCCACTAATGAAAACCGGCGGATCGCGGCCTGATTCAATTGCGCGAATTCGGGTCGCGATTCCCGCCTCCCGCCGAACGAATCAGAGTCGTCCCTCAGGCCAGATGGGCAGGTCGCCGTGAGCAAGCGAGACGAGTTGTTCAACCCGCTCGACCCGGAAGTCATCCGCGATCCGTATCCCGTCTACCGCAGGCTCAGGGAGACCGATCCGGTCTACTGGCACGAGCAGCTCGGCGCGTGGATCCTCACCCGGCACGCCGACTGCACCCACGCGCTGAAGAACCCCGACCTGTTCACCACCGACTTCAGGAAGGTCGGCGTGCCCACCCCCGGGCCGCTGCTCAGCCTGCAGACGCTGGACCCGCCCGACCAGACGCCGCTGCGGCACTTCGCCATCGACGCGATGCGCGCGCAGGACTTCGGCGAGCTGGAGCGGGACGCCTGGCAGCGGGCCGAGGCCCTGCTTCACGAGCTCCGCGACCGGGGCACCTTCGACTTCGTGCACGACTTCGCCACGCCGTTCACGCTGGGCACCATCTCGCGCCTGGTCGGCATGCCGCCGCCCGAGGCCGACGAGGAGTGGCGGCGGCGCAACGACCAGCTGCACCGCAGCATGGACGCCGGGCTCGACCCCGACAGCGAGGAGGCGGGCCTGGCGGCTCGCGAGGCGTTCAGCGACTACGTCGCCCGGTGGCTGGCCGGCGAGCCCACCCAGGGCATCTCGGCCTACGTGGCCGACAACCGCAGCCAGCTGGACTACTCCGACGAGGTGCTGTGCAACTCGCTGCGCGCCTTCTGGCACGCGGGCTTCGAGGTGCCCGCACGCTTCCTCGGCAACGCCGTCACGACCCTCCTCCGGCACCCCGAGCTGCTGGAAGACCTGCTGGACGACGTCGACACCGCGGTGGAGGAACTGGTCCGCTTCTCCGGCCCTGTGCACGTGGTCAGCCGTATGTGCACCAAGAGCACCGAGCTCGGCGGCCGGCAGATCGGCCGCGGCGACCTCGTCGTCACGGTGCTCGCCGCCGCCAACCGCGACCCTGAGCGCTTCGACCGGCCCGAAGATCTCGACCTGACCAGACACCCCAACCCGCACCTGGGCTTCGGCCGCGGCACCCACTCCTGCCTCGGCAACGCCGTGGCAAGGATCGAGGGCAGGGTCATGCTCACCACGCTGTTCCGCGCCTACCCGGACGTGCGGCTGGCGGGAGAGCTGCAGTGGTGGGAGAACGCCACGCTGCGGGGGCTGTCCCAGATGCCGGTCAGCCTGGGCCGGGTGTCCGCGACGATCGGCTGAGGGAGAGGCCATGAGCACCCGCCATGGCAGTGCCGTCCCCATGGCGCTGCTGGCCGACCCCGTGGAGCGGGCCCCAGCGCTGCTCGTCCCCTCCCTGTGCGGGCTCTGGGCGGAGGGCCTGACCGCCCTGCGCGCCATCGTGGCCGCCGTGGGCTCGGGTTCGGGCAGGCCCGTACGGCAGGCGGCGGTGGTCACCGACGCCGTGGCCAGGTCGCTGGCGGCGGCCGTACCCCTGCCTGATCCGTCGGCGTTCGCGCCGCCCGTGCCCGTGCATTCGGACTATTTCCGCATCCGGCATGCTCCGCTCACCGCCGAGCAGCAATCCACGATAGCCGCGGTCCTGATCTCCCGCACGCTCGCCGACCTCGACTTCGCCATGCTCGACCCGAACGACCTCCTCTGCGAGGTCGAGAGCATGATCACGGTGATGGAGCTGCTGCGCCCGCAGCCCAGCCACGACCTCGCGGACTCCTCCTCCGCGAGCGTGCCGCGATCGTGGTTCGTGCCCGGCGGCGACTGGATGGACCGGTGGTTCCTGGCCCACCACTTCTACTTCCTGCTCAACCTGCTCGCGGCCGAACGGCTCGACAGGGCCGCGGAGCTGGTCCGCGACGGCCGCGACGAGCCCGCCGCCGCGACCATGGCCCAGGCGGCCGTGCTGATCAGGGGTTTCACCGCGGCCATGGTGCACTCCTGCGCCTTCCCCGCCCGCTACTACCTGGACGTGGTCCGGCCCACGATGGCTCCGCCGTACGTCCGGACGAACCTGACCGGTGTCATGCAGCTCGAGCACCGCAGGTATCGCGCCGCGCTCGGCCGCCTCCTGGAGGAGCTGGCGGCCCCCTACGACGAGCTCGCCGCCTCCTCACCGGCCCTCGCGGAGGCCAGGAACGCCGTACTGGAAGCCGACCTGATCGACCTGGAGCGGCACGTGATCGTGGCGGACACGATGGTCGGCGGAGAGCGTTCGCTGGTCCAGCCGGGCACGACCGTCCAGAACGCCGCCAGCACGCTGCGCAAGATGCGCCACCTGCGTGCCGCGGCCTACTGCCAGTACATGCGGTTCGGCGACCGCTGGGTGACCGCGACGAGCCGCAGACCAGATGAGGTGACGACCAGATGACCGTGTCCCAGACGCTCGCCACGGGCCGGGAGATCGACCCCGACGCGCTGCCGAAGCCCGACCTGTACCAGCTCATCACCTCTCTCGTCGTGCCGCGGCCGATCGCGTGGGTGTCGACGCTCTCCCTGTCAGGCCGGCGCAACCTCGCGCCCTACTCCTACTTCAGCCTCGTCGCCGACCACCCGCCGCACATCGCCGTCAGCTCCATCGGCGAGAAGGACACCCTGCGCAACATCCGCGCGACGCGGGAGTTCGTCGTCAACGTCGCCGACCGCAGCCTGCTCGACGTGCTCGACCGCTCGGGCTCGTCCTTCCCTCCGGACATGGACGAGTTCGTCGAGGTCGGGGTCACCCCGGCGCCGTCGGCCGCGGTGCGCCCGCCCCGTGTCGCCGAGGCGAAGGCGCACATGGAGTGCAAGCTCGTCGACGTGCACCCCGTGGGCAACGGCAACCTCGTGATCGGCCGGGTCGTGCACATCCACGTGGAGCCCAGCGTGTGGGACGACGGGCGGGTCGACAGCGCGCTGCTGGACCCCGTGCTCCGGCTGTCCCGACGCTACGGGCGGCTCAGCGCCGAGATGACGCCCGAGGAAGAACCCGCACCACACGTGTTCACGTGACGCACACCCACGGAGCCGCACGATGACGATCACCGACCGACCACCAAGACCTCGGCCCGCCGCGCGGGGCCTGGCGAACGACCGCCTCGGCATCCCCGCGGTGCTCTACTTCGTGATTTCGGCGACGGCAGCGCTCACCGTGGTCGCCGGGGGCGTGCCGGCTGCCTACGCCATCACCGGCGTGGCCGGCCTGCCCCTGGCCTTCCTGCTCCTGGGCGCGGTGCTCGCGCTGTTCTCCTTCGGCTATCTGGCGATGGCACGGCGCGTGAAGAACGCGGGCGCCTTCTACGCCTTCGTCGCGCACGGGCTGGGCAAGCCCCTGGGAGTCGGTGCGGCCTGGATGACGCTGTTCGCCTACAACGGCCTGCAGATCGGCCTCTACGGGCTGGTCGGCGCCGCCACCAGTCCCTTGGTCGCCGAACTGTCCGGCGTGACCGTGCCCTGGTGGGCGGTCGCGCTCGTGGCCTGGGCCGTGGTCGCGGTGCTCGGCATGCTGCGCGTGGACGTCAACAGCAGGGTGCTGGCCGTCCTGCTGCTCGGCGAGCTGACCGTCGTTCTGCTCTTCAACGCCGCCAATCTGCTCAACCCGGCCTCCGGCGGCCTGGATCTCGCACCGCTGGCCCCGCAGCAGCTCTTCGTGCCGGGGGTGGGGGCGCTGTTCGTCTTCGCCATCGCCTCCTTCGCGGGTTTCGAGTCCTCCGCGGTCTTCACCGAGGAGTCCAAGAACCCCGCGCGGACCATCCCGGTCGCCACCTTCCTCGCCCTGGCCATCCTGTCGGGCCTGTACGCACTGTCAGCCTGGAGCACCGCGGTCTCCACCGGCACCGGCCAGGTCGTCGCGCGCTCCCAGGGCGAGAGCTCCGCGCTGTTCTTCAACCTGCTCGGCGCGAACGCCGGGGCGGCAGCGGCGTCGATCGCCTACATCGTCTGGTCGACCAGCGTGATCGCCTCGCTGATCGCCTTCCACAACGCCATCGCCCGCTACGTCTTCGCCCTCGGGCGCGAGCGCGCCCTGCCCGCCGTCTTCGCGCGCACCTCCCGGCACAGCGGCGCGCCCGTGGCCGGGTCCCTGGCCCAGAGCGGGGCCGCGCTGGTCGTCATCGTGCTGTGGGCGGTCGCCGGGCTCGACCCCGTCCGGCAACTCTTCGTCGCGGTAGGCAGCTTCGGCGGGTTCGGCACCCTGACCCTGCTCGTCGTCACCTCCGTCGCGGTGATCGTCTACTTCGCCCGGCGGCCGGGCATCGAGAACCTATGGCGGCGGCTGATCGCCCCCGGGCTGGCGGCCTGCGGGCTGGGCGCCGTCCTCGCCTTCGGGCTGGGCAACTTCGACACCGTGCTCGCCGTCGGCCCCGGCTCCCCCTGGCGATGGATCCTACCCGCGATCTACCCGCTCGCCGCCGTCGCCGGCGTGATCTGGGCGCTGCGTGTCCGTGCCGTCCGCCCCGGCGTGTACGCGGGCATCGGGCTCGGCGCCGACAGGGAGCCGTGAGCCATGCGGAAGATCCTGCACCCCGCGCTCTGCCTCATCGTCGGCACCTGTCTCGCGCCCCTTCCCGGAGCCGCCGCCGTCTCGGAAGAGGAGCGGGCGGCCGCGGAGGGCACGGCCGAGGCGGTGCCGTCCGACGACAGGCAGCCCGTCGCCGAGGGCACCGGCGGCGCCGTGGCCACCGTCGATCCCGACGCCAGCCGTACCGCCATCGAGATCCTCCGGCGAGGCGGGAACGCCGCCGACGCCGCGGTCGCCGCCGCCGCCACGCTCGGCGTCACCGAACCGCACATGACCTCCATCGGTGGCGGCGGCTACCTCATGTACTACGAGGCCAGCACCGGCCGTATCCACAGCTTGGACGCCAGGGAGAGCGCCCCCGCCGCCATGCGCGAGGACTCGTTCATGGAGAACGGCACGCCCATCCCGGAGGACGAGATCGTCACCAGCGGCCTGAACGTGGGCGTCCCCAGCGTGGTGCACCAGTGGGCGACGATCCTGCGCACGTTCGGCACCATCCCGCTGCGGCAGGCGCTGCGCCCGGCCATCCGCGTCGCGCGCTCCGGCTTCCTCGTCGACGCCGAGTTCAACGCCCAGACCGCGTTGAACCAGGACCGCTTCGCCGACATCAGCTCCGCGAAGGACCTCTTCCTGCCCGGCGGCCGGCCGCCACCCGTGGGCTCCGTCTTCCGCAACCCGGACCTCGCCCGTACCTACGAGGAACTGGCGCGGCACGGGGCCGCCTGGTTCTACCGCGGCCCCGTCGCACAGGAGATCGTACGGACCGTCAAGCACCCGCCGGTCGAACCCTCCGGCGGCCGCCGGGTCCGCCCCGGCCTGATGGCCGCCCGCGACCTGGCCGGATACCGCACGCTGTCGCCTTCCCCCACCCGATCCCGCTTCCGTGGCCTCGAGGTGTACGGCATGCCGCCATCCTCCTCCGGCGGCACCACCGTGGGCGAGGTGCTCGCCATCCTGTCGGCCATGGACGCGCCTTCCGATCGGGTCGAGGCCTTACACCGCTACCTGGAGGCCTCCCGGCTGGCCTTCGCCGACCGCGAGCGCTACATCGGCGACCCTGACTTCGCCGACGTGCCCGTATCCGAGCTGCTCTCCCCCGGCTACGCACGCGAACGCGCCTGCCTCGTCGGCCCGGCCGCGATGCCGTACCCGGTCGCACCCGGCTCGCCTGACGGCTCCTACCAGCCGTGCCAGGCTCCCGGCACGGCTTCGTCCGCCTCCCCGTCCGCCGAAGGGGGGCACACCACCCACCTGGTCGTCTCCGACCGCTGGGGCAACGTGGCTTCCTACACCATCTCCCTCGGGGAGATCGGCGGCAGCGGACTCGTCGTCCCCGGACGTGGCTTCCTGCTCAACAGCCAGCTGTCCGGATTCACCTTCGACCCTTCGGCCGGCGGGCCGAACCTGGCCGGGCCCGGGAAGCGTCCGCGCTCCTCCATCGCGCCGACCATCGTGCTCCGTGACGGCCGGCCGCTGTTCGCGCTGGGGTCACCGGGCGGCACGCCCATCATCACGACCGTGATCCAGATCCTGCTCAACCGGGTCGACTTCGGGATGCCCCTGCCCGAGGCAGTGGCCGCTCCCCGGGCCGGCCAGCTCAATCTGCCCGTCACCCTCGCCGAACCCGGCTTCATCGAGGAGTACGGCTCCGCGTTGACTGCTCGTGGCCATGCCTTCGAACCGCCCCCCTGGGCCCCCTGGCCGCTCGGTGCCGCCACCGCCCTGGAGTTCCTCGACGGCAACCGTGTGCTGGCCGTGGCCGAGCCCACCCGCCTCGGCGGCGGCAGCGCTCTCGTCGTCCGCCCCTGACCCCGCTGACCTCGACGGAGCGCCACCGCGCATGACTCAGGAGTCGAGGCGATCGCCCCGACACACCACGACGCCCGGCCGGGGTGACCCGGCCGGGCGTCGCCGGCATCAGCCGACGCGGGCGGCGTCAGCCGTCGGGGTCAGCCAACGGGGTCAGGCGCAGCCGGAGACTCGTCGGCCGACATCGCGGCGGGCGCCTGCCGGGGCAGAGCGAGTGAGCAGACCGCGACAACGGCGGGGAACACCAGCGCGGCCAGGAAGCCGGCCCGGTATCCGGCCACCGCGGCGTCGGCGGCCCCGCCGGCGGCGGAGGCGGCCTGGACGGCGACGAGGTTGAGCGCGGCCAGCCCGAACACCCCACCCAGCTGCTGGGAGGTCGAGAGCAGCCCTGAGGCGAGCCCCTGCTGGTGGTCGGCGACGCCGGTGGTGGCCACGAGCATGCCGGGGGCGAAGCCCAGCCCGCCACCGATGCCGGAGACGAGCAGTCCTGGCACGACGTGCAGCAGGAAGCTGCCCTCAGCAGGGACGGTGGCCAGCAGCAGCGAGCCCGCGGCGATCAGGAGTGCGGAGGCGAGCAGCACGTTCCTGACGCCGAAGCGCTCGACAGCCGCCCCGGACTTGAGCGCCACGACGGTGATGACGGCGGACACCGGGGCGAAGCTGAGCCCCGCCTGCAGTGCGCTCGCGCCGAGCACCTGCTGCATCACCAGCGCGGCCAGGAATACGGTGGCCATGACGGTGGCGGAGGAGGCGAAGCAGATCACGTTGCCGAGGGTGACATGTCGGTTACGGAAGAGCGCGAGGGGAACGATCGGGTCCTGAACTCTCCGTTCGGTCACCCAGAACGCCCCGATCAGCACCACCGCGCCCAGCCCGAGCAACGCCACGGGGGCGGAAGGCCCTTGCTTCGCGGCCTGGGAGGCGCCGGTGACCACGAGCACGAAGGCGCCGGTGAGCAGCGCGGCGCCGACGACGTCGGGCCGCCCTGAGGCCCGGCCAGGAGCGGCGGAGACGCCGAGCAGGACGGCCAGCAGGACCAGGGCGGCGATCGGGAGGTTGACGAAGAAGATCCACTCCCAGCCGGCCAGGCCGATCAGCACGCCACCGAGCAGCTGGCCCGCCACCGCGCCACCGGCGGAGACGGCCCCCCAGACGCCCAGGGCCTTGGCCCTGCCCTCGCCTTCGCCGAAGCTGGTGGTGACGAGCGAGAGCGCGGCGGGCGAGACGAGGGCGGCGCCCAGGCCCTGCAGGCCGCGCGAGGCGAACAGCATCCAGCCGGTCTCGGCCAGCCCGCAGCCCAGGGAGGCGACCGCGAAGACGATCAGGCCGACCACCATCAGCTTGCGGGCGCCGAACAGGTCGGCCATCCGGCCCGCCGTGACCAGGAAGCCGCCGAACGCCAGCGCGTAGGCGGTCCCGACCCACTGGATGTCGGCCGGGCTGATCCCGAGGTCGGGCTGGATCGTGGGCAGTGCCACGGCCACCACGGCCACGTCGAGGATCAGCATGAACTGGGCCAGGCAGAGCACGGCGAGCAGGATGCCCGGACCGCGGCTCGTCGATTGCTTTGAGGTCATCTGTAGTCCTCCGGATTGATCTGTCCTTGCGATGGGCCGAACGCGACCTTGCGGTAGCGGCCCCAGTCGGGCCGGGACCCGTCGAGGTCGGTGAAGCCGTACTCGCCGGCCAGCTGCCATGAGGACAGCACGCGGCCGTTCCACCTGGCCACGTCCGGGTCCGTGGCGAGGGCCGCCACCGCCCTGCCCACGTAGTGGGGCGACTCGGCCAGCGCGAAGTGGCGATCCTTGGCGACGGCGTCGCGCCAGTTCTCCTCGGTGACGCCGAAGCCCTCCAGCATGGCCTCCGAGCGGAGGAAGCCGGGGGTGAGCGCGACGGCGGTGAGGCCGTGCTTGCCGAGATCCTCGCCGAGCACCCGGCCGAGTCGCCGCACCCCGGCCTTGACCACGTCGTAGAAGAGCGAGCCGTAGAAGTCGTCGCCGTCGCCGTCGGTGATCTCCACCACGAGCCCGCTGCCCCGCCGTACCATCAGCGGAACCAGGCGGTGCAGGGAGACCAGGTGACTCTGGATGCCGTTGCGCCAGGCGGTCAGGGCGTTCGCCAGGTCGTGCTCCCAGAACGGCTTGCCCCACTCCACGAGCGGGTCGCCGCCCCACACGTCGTTGACCAGGACGTCGAGCCTGCCCGCCGCCTCGGACTCCAGCCGCTCGCGGAGCGCGTCCACGTCGGTGGGCTCGGTGAAGTCGCAGCGCACGGGGATGCCGCGCCCGCCGGCCGCCTCGACGAGCTCGGCGGTCTCCTCGATGGTCTCGGGCCGTTTCATGGTGGAGGGCCGGTCGCGGGTGGACCGGCCCGCCGCGTAGACGGTGGCGCCCAGGGCGCCGAGGCTGACCGCGATGCCGCGGCCGGCTCCCCGGGTGGCGCCCGCGACGACGGCGACGAGGTTCGCGTGCGTCACAGCGCCCCCGCCCACAGCCCGAAGGCCAGCCCCGTGGGTTCGGTGAGGCAGGCGAAGGCACCCGATTCGTCATCGATGAAGGTGGGCGGGACGTCCACCCGCGCGCCGAGCCGGACGGCCAGGTCGACGGAGGCACGCAGGTCGTCCACGTAGGCGTAGACGAGGGTGCCGGGCGGGCCGCCGGGCGCCGAGTCCGTCGCGGTCATCATTCCGATCTCGTCGGCGCCGTTCCACACGGTCACGCCGAACGACTCGAACGGTTTGAAGTTCCAGCCGAGCAGCACGCCGAAGAAGGCGGTGGCCGCTTCGAGGTCGGGGGTGCGCAGCTCGAACCAGTCGACACGTCCGGGGATCATGACACGCCTCCGTAGTGGCGGTGCGAGGCGACGAGGTAGTCGGTGACCAGCTTCTTGGCGTCGGGGTCGCTCATGATCGCCAGGATGATCTCCGGCGCCAGCCCGACCGGGTGCGCCAATCCGTCGTAGAAACTCCTGGCCGCCGCCTGGTAGTGGTCTTCGAACAGGGAGGTGTCGGTGTGGGACGGGAGCCTCAGCCCTGCCTCGATGGCCGCGGACACGCCGTGGAAAGCGAACTCCTTCACCGCCTCCTCGACGGTCAGCGACTCGATCGGCCGCCGCTCGGGCGTGAAGTGCGGCAGCGTCTCGGCCAGGCTCGCGCCGCCCAGCAGGTCGTCGACCACGAGCCGGGCGATCTCGGGAGAGCAGTGGAAGCCGTCCCTGTAGGTGCCGGCGACCACCGTGAGCCCTGCCGCGGAGGCGCGTCCGATCAGGGGGTAACCGTCGACCGCCACCGGCCGGTTGCCGACCAGCCAGCGGCGCACGTCGGAGAAGAACAGCCGCTGGTCGAGCTGCTCGCGGGCGACCTGGACGAGGAACTCGCTCATGCCGACGTCCTGGACGTAGGCGGGCGCGCTGTAGACCAGATTGGTGGCGCCGATGTACTCCACGCCGTCGCCCTGCGGGACCAGGTGCAGGCCGCAGGAGCCCGAACGGTTGGGCGTACGGACCACGTGCTGGAAGCCGGGGTGCGCCTGCCGTACCGTCTCCACGGCGATGCCCTTGCCGCACAGCACGGGCGGCACGCTGCCGGGCGGCAGGATGTCGAGGAGGGGTCGGCTGAACGCGCCCGCGGCCAGCACGACGCTGTCACCGGCCAGCACCTCGCCCCCGGCCAGCCGCACACCGGTGACCCGCCCGCCGCTCGTCTCGACCCCGGTGATCTGGGCGTCGACCGTGCCGACGGTCAGCTCCGACAGCGCCCGCTCGAGCGCCGCGAGCACCTCGCGGGCGTCGATGGCACCCTCTCTGGGCAGGTGTACGGCACGCAGCGGCCTGGCCTCCGCCACTGGCCGCAGACCCACCACGTCCTGGGGGTCGATCTCCTCGTGCGGCTCGTCGAACTTGGCCGCAGCGCTCAGCAGGGCGGCGAAGTTCTCGTCGTCGAGGTGCCCGGACTTCGCGTTCAGCAACACCGTGGTGCCGGTGGGCGCGCCGCCGCCGAGATCGCCGTTCCCTGACGCCTCCGCCAGCCCGGCCCGCCAGTCGGGCCAGGCGTCCAGGGCGTCCTTGCAGAGCTGGAACTTGGCCTGCCCGGCGGGCGAGAGCAGGGTGTACTTCGTCACCTCGCCGAAGCAGTTGAGCATGGCGCCCGCGGCGACGGACGCGGCGCCCGCCCGCTGTGCGGGGCCCACGACCAGGACGCTGGTGCCGGGGGCTCGCCTGGCCAGTTCGTAGGCGATGGACATGCCGATCACACCGTTGCCGACGACGATGACGTCGGCTCTTCGTGCGCTCATCTCATGGCTCCCAAGGGTCGAAGGATTGCGAGAAGACCAGGGCCGATCCGTCGGAGACCAGATGGCCGGCGCCGGTGCGGATCTCGGAGGGGAGGAAGTTGGGCAGCAGGTGGCCGGTGTCGTAGTAGCGGTGGAACACCGGGGTCTGCGAGCCCGACATCGGCGGGACGATCCAGCTCCAGTCCGCCGGGCACCTGCGGCCGGCCCGCTCCTCACGGTTCAGATGGTTGATGAAACGCTCCGATTCGGTGTGGTGGTCGGTGATGGTCACCCCCGCCCGGTGGAAGGAGTGCAGCACCGCGCGATTGACCTCGACCAGCGCGCGGTCCCTCCACAGGTGGTGTTCGGCCGAGGTGTCCAGGCCGAAGAGCTCGGCCACGGCGGGCAGCACGTCGTACCTGTCGCGGTCGGCGAGGTTGCGTGCGCCGATCTCGGTGCCCATGTACCAGCCGTTGAAGGGGGCGGCGGGGTAGTCGACGCCGCCGATGCGCAGCACCATGTTGCTGATCGCGGGTACGGCGTGCCAGCGCAGGCCGAGGCCGGCGAAGGCGGGCTCTTCCGGGTGCGCGATGGGCACCTCGAGCACGGCCTCGGGTGGCAGCTCCACCAGGAGCGGGTCGCGGCCGGACGAATGAATGATCAGGGGCAGCAGGTCGAAGGGGCCTCGCGGTTCGGGCGGCCGCCAGCCCAGCGCCGCCGAGGCCGCGGTCAGCCCGACGTTGTGCGGGTCGCCGACGACCCCTGAGGGCGTGCGGTATCCGGCATACCTGATGAGCTGGTCGTTGCGGATGCGAGGCCCGGGACGGCCGGGCTGGTCGGGCGCGAACACCGTGATGACCGGGCGGATCCGGCCGCCGTTGGTCGCGGAGTCCAGGTGTTGCAGGCATCCGGCCGCGACTCCTTCGGCGTCGCCGGCCAGGCGCCGGTCGAGCACCTTGAGACTGCGCCAGTAGAGCCGCCCTATGCAGCGGGCGGAGTTGCGCCAGGCCACCCGCGCGCCGAAGGTGAGCTCGGCCTGGGTGTGCCAGTAGGTGCCCGAGTCCTCGATCTGCGCGCGCACCTGCGCCAGCCGCCCGGCCAGGCCATGGCCGCCCAGCTGTTCGTGATGGTAGAGACTGATGAAGCGCTCCGCCTCGGCCAGCAGGCGCCTGACGGCGAGGTCACGCCGCTCCCTGACGGGCCACAGCGTGGCCGTGCGCGGCGCAGGCGCGGCGCTCTTCCCGCTCACGGTCACTTCGGCCCTCCGGTCAGGCTTCGTGGAGCTCAAGCTGGTAGCCCAGCCCCCAGACGGTCCGGATCACCAGGCCGAGGGGCTGGATGCGCCTGCGGATCCGCATGATGTGCAGGTCGAGCGCGTTGCGCAGCGACCTGCCCGACCGCTCCGGCAGGCACTGTTCGAGTTCTTCGCGTCGCACCACGTCTCCGAAGCAGTTGACCAGGCACTGGAGGAGGTCAGCCTCCGTCGGGGAGATCGCCGCGGACCGGGAGGCGTATCTGATCACCCCGATGGGGTCGATCTCCGGCACCCGGTCGACCCGCACGCGCGCCCGCAAGGTGGCGACCCGCGCCTCGAGATCGTCGCGGCTGATGGGCGGGCGGACCCAGTCCTCCTTGACGTCACCGCAGAACGGCGGCTTTGAGCCGCCTTCGACGATCAGCAGCCGCGGCACGCCCAGGCTTCGGAAGTACTCGCGGCGGCTCTCCTCGGCGGGCCACCGAACAAGTACGACGTCGATGTCCTTGTGCGTGGACCGCATGTGATCCCACCCTTTGTCGGCCGGTTCGTGCGTACCCATCGGCAATTCGGACTCTAACAAAGGCACTACATATTCTTGAACCTACCCGAATGGCCATGCCCAGCCGTACGCCTTTGGGCGGAGATGCGTAACCTTTCATCCGCTAACAGATTCTTTAGCGGAATAGGGGGCGAAAGGCTTTAATCCGGAGCATGCGACCGGAAGCCTCCGCGATAGCGGTCGAGGGCCTCGTCAAGTCCTACGGGCGCACCGCCGCGCTGCGGGGACTGACCATGCGCGCGGCACGCGGGACGGTGGTCTGCTTGATGGGCCCCAACGGCGCCGGCAAGACCACCGTGATCCGCGTCCTGTCCACCCTGACCAGGCCGGACGGCGGCCGGGCGCGGGTGTGCGGTCAGGATGTGGTCGAGGCCGCCGACCGGGTCCGCGCGCTGATCGGCCTGACCGGCCAGGACGCCGCGGTCGACGAGCACCTCACCGCGACGGAGAACCTCTGGCTCTTCGCGCGGTTGAACCGGCTGGCCCGCGGCCCCGCGCGGAGCAGGGTCGCCGACCTCATCGAGGCGTTCGATCTCGGTTCGGTCGCTTCGCGTCCTGTACGGACCTACTCCGGCGGCCTGCGCAGGCGGGTGGATCTGGCGGCCGCGCTGGTCGCGGCGCCGCCCGTACTCTTCGTCGACGAACCGACGACGGGTCTGGACCCACGCAGCCGCAGGACGCTGTGGGAGTTGATCCGCGCCAGGGCGCGGGCGGGCTCCACGATCCTGCTGACCACGCAGTACCTGGAGGAGGGCGACCAGCTCGCGGACCGCATCTACGTGGTGGACCAGGGCCGCGCGGTCGCCGAGGGCACGCCGGACGAGCTGAAGGCCAGGATCGGCGGCGAGCGCATCGAGGTCACTCTGGCCCATCCGGCCGGTCTCCGCGTGGCGGCGGCCGAGCTCGAGACGCTGCTCGGCGGCCGTCCCGAGGTGGACGAGGCCGCCCTGACCGTGAGCGTGCTCACCGACGACCGGCCTGGCGTGCTCTCCCGAGCGGTGCGCGGGCTGGACGAGGCGGGGGTGGACGTGACGGATGTACGGCTGCGCAGGCTCACGCTCGACGACGTGTTCTTCGCCTTCACCGGCGCCGAGCCCACCGCGAACGGACACCGGCGGTGACCGCGGTCGCGGTCGAGGTGGCCTCGCTGGTCCGCCGCAACCTCATTCACCTGCGGCGGCGCCCCGAGCTGCTGGTGTTCTCGATCGTCGAGCCCGTGGTGCTGGTGCTGCTGTTCCGCTATGTCTTCGGCGGAGCCGTCGGTCTCAGCACGGACCTGGCCTATCCCGACTTCATGGTGCCGGGCATCCTGGTGCAGACCGTCACGCTGGGCTCGATCACCATCGGCGCGGGCCTGGCCCAGGATCTGCGGCTGGGGCTGATGGACCGGTTCCGGTCACTGCCGATCTGCAGGGTCTCCGTGGTGGCCTCGCACGCGCTGGCGGGACTGCTCCGGAGCACGGTGGTGGTACTCGTGATGGCCCTCGTCGGGGTGGCGGTGGGCTTCCGGCCCGCCGCGAGCCCGTCGCAGGCGCTGCTGGTGCTGATCCTGCTGTGGTCGTACGGCGTGGCCATGGCCTGGGTGACGCTGACGCTCGCGCTGATCCTGAGGAGTGTGGAGGCCACCGAGACCATCGGGCTCGGCCTGCTGTTCCCCCTGACGATGCTGAGCAGCGCCTTCGTGCCCATCGAGACCCTGCCGGGCCCCCTGCGCGCCTTCGCCGCCCACCAGCCCGTCACCGCGGCCATCGACGCGACTCGCGCGCTGCTGCTGGACCGGCCGGTGGGCGGTGCTCTGTGGGCGACCGTGGCGTGGTCGCTGGCCATCGTCGCGGCCCTCGCGCCGGTGACGGCCGTACTCTACCGGAGCCGCATTGACAGATAACTTTTCATGTAGCGAGACAATTACATATATGTGGCCAATGTAGAGGAAGCCTCCCTCTTGACGCCCTCTATTCGCTAGATAAATCTAAAGCGAAAGCACCACGGCCAACCACAGGAGCAGAGCATGACCCTGAACTACTTCCCCCCCGCCGGCACCGACTACCTCCGGCTCTGGACCGACGCCGTCATCGAGCTGGCGGGCGGGCAAGAGACCATCGAGGCTGACGGCTGGTTCTGC
Source organism: Nonomuraea sp. NPDC049152 (assembly GCF_040648355.1). NCBI lineage: Bacteria > Bacillati > Actinomycetota > Actinomycetes > Streptosporangiales > Streptosporangiaceae > Nonomuraea > Nonomuraea sp. NPDC049152. The sequence goes on from NZ_JBEZDO010000013.1 coordinate 163,532, forward strand.
GTGACCCGCAGCAACCCCGAGCGGCAGAACCCGAACGCGATCGTCACGCAGATCATCCAGATGCACCTGCCCGGCCGCAGCGAGCACCTCGGCGACTTCGTCTTCAGCCTCAACCCGCAGATCCCCACCATGGGCGAGGAGACCACCTTCGCGGTCAACAAGTTCGACAGCCGGTTCAAGGGCTACTTCAACGTCTACTTCCAGCTGGAGCTGCTGGACCAGGGCAAGACGCTGATCAACAAGGAGCCCGTCGTGATCGAGGGCGTCTTCGGCGCCCTGCCCCCGATCGGCGCCATCGGCGAGATGGCCCCCGGCGACCGCGTCGGCATGTACGACAAGGACAACCCGGACTCCGAGCCCGTGATGTACATGCTGGCCACCAGGAAGATCGTCGGCCAGTACGTCACCGGCGACTACGCCGCCCGCAAGGAGGACTTCCTGGCGGTCAAGGAGCAGGCCGCCGAGTTCGCCCGGACCGGCAGGATCGGCTCCATCGCCGAGGTGTGAGGTCCGACTCGATTCGAGGCGGGGGCGCGTGGCGACCCCGCCTCACAGTGTGTGCGAGGAGGAAGTGTGGACACCGGTACGACCGGCCGCCGCTGGAGCCCCGTCCCGCCCGGCTACCGCCCGGTCCTGCGCAACCGCCGGTTCATGCGGTTGCTGCCAGGCCTGCTGATCTCCAGATTCGGCGACGGCATGGGCGGCGTGGCGCTGACCTGGCTGGCCTTGCAACTCGCCCCCGCCGATCAGCGCGGCCAGGTCGTGGGGCTGGCCCTGGCCGCCTACGTGCTACCCGGGGCGTTGTCCGGGCTCCTGCTGGGCCGGTGGTGTGCCCGCCTCGACAGCCGCACGCTGCTGATCACCGACGCGCTGCTGCGCACCGTACTGCTGTCGTCCGTCATGGTGTTGCACCGGTTCGAGGCCCTGTCGGCCTTCGGCTACATCGGCATCCTCGCTGTCTCCTCCCTCTTCCACACCTGGGGCATGGGGGCGAGGACCGCGGTCGTCGCCGAGCTCGTGGACGAGGAGGACGACCGGCGCGCGGCCAACTCCCTGCTGTACTCGGGCAGCCAGCTCAGCCTGATCCTGGGCCCGGCCGTGGCCGGTCTGCTCGCCACGCTGGTCGGCCCGGACGCGGTGCTGGCCGCCAACGGGCTGTGCTTCCTCGTGCTGGCCGCCTCGCTGGTGGGCTTCCCCAGGCTCGGCAGGCCTCCGGCGGAGGAGGCCGACGGGCTGGGCAGCATGCTCCCCGGGTTGCGCGCCCTGTTCGGCAACGTACGGGTGGCCACGCTGATCGTGATGACCTTCGTGGTGGCTGTCATCGCCACCCCCGTCGACGTCGCCCTGCCGGTCTATGTGGCCGACATCCTGGGTGGTTCGGCGAGCACGCTCGGCCTGTTCTGGACGCTGTACGGCGTGGGCGGCCTCGTGGGAGCGATCCTGGGCGGCGCCCTGCGCAGGATCCCGCTGTGGCCGGCCACCATCGCCATCGCCTTCGGCTGCGGCGCCGCGGTGCTGCCGCTGGGGCTGGCGGCCATGCTGCTGCCCGCCCTCATCGGCTTCGCCATCAGCGGCTTCGTCTTCGCGCCCTACCCCGCTCTGTCCATCACCCTGCTCCAGCAGTCCGTTCCCGCCGCCGCGATGGTGGCCGCGGGAACCGCCTGGTCGAGCATGATCCTGGTGGCCGAGCCGATCGGCGCGGCCCTGGGCGGCGCCATGGTGCAGCGGCTCGGGCCGCAGCCCACGATCCTCATCTCCGCCTTCGCCATGATGGGCGTGGCCCTGCTGGCCTGTCTACCCTCCCTCCTCTCGCGCCTGATCCGCAGGCCGCAGCCCACCGGAGCTAGCGATGCGTGACACCGGCTCAGTGGCCCAGTTCAACCGCATGGCCCGCCGCTACGACAGCAGTCCTGGTCAGTTCGGCTGCCGCCGCGCCGACCCCGACGTGCTCGCGGCGGCGGCGGACCTGTCCCCCGAAATGGTGCTGGACGTGGGCTGCGGCACCGGACGGCTTCTGGCCATGGCCGCCGGCCGGTGGCCGCTGGCGCTGCTGCACGGCGTGGATCCGGCGAGCGAGATGATTCGCGTTGCGGGTGAGAAGCTGCCGGGGGCACGGCTCCACGTGAGCGGCGCCGAGCGGCTGCCGTTTCCGAACGACAGCTTCGACCTGGTGCTCAGCACCACGGCGTTCGGCCACTGGCAGGACCAGCCCGCCGGGTTGCGGGAGATCTCCCGTGTGCTGCGCCGTACCGGCCGCCTCGTGCTGGCCGAGCATCGGCCGCCGCCGCGCTGGGCCCGCCCGCTCCTGCGCCTGATCGGCGGCGAGCTGCCCGCGCACCGCGCCCCGGAGGAGCTGCGACACCTGCTGACGCAGGCGGGTTTCGAGGTGCGGAGCATCGGGCGGGTGCGGGGCGGCCTGGTCCTGGCGGTCGCCGAGCCGGGGAGCTGACCGGCTCCCGCGGCGAGGGCGGGAGCCGGTCAGCTCGCCTTGCGCTGTATCGGCACGCCGGTCAGCAGCGCCTTGAACAGCACCGGCTTGGCCTCGTTCTGGAAGTCCACGTCCGCGTGGAACTCGTTGATCATTCCTTCCAGCACCAGCAGGGACAGCAGCGGGAAGACGAACTCGGGGGCGGCGTACAGGCCGCTGCGGCGCTGCAGGTCGAAGAGCTTGGCGGCGAAGGGCGCCAGGCGGAAGTCGCGGGCCGAGAGGCTGGCCGCACTCGCGACCAGCGCCCCGATGCCCTCGCGGAAGGCGTCCAGATCGGCGTGCTCGCCGATGCTCCTGGCGCTGCGGATGACGATGTCGGCGCAGTAGGGGCCGTTGCCTCGCGCCATGTTGAGGAAGAACTCGGCGAACAGGCGGCGAACCCTCGGCTCCAGCCGGACCACGAAGCCCGCGTCGAGGATGACGATGCCGCCGTCCTGCGCGATGTACAGGTTGCCGGGATGCAGGTCACAGTGCACCAGGCCGTGGACGAAGAGCATGCGGTAGGCACACCGCAGCACCCGCTTGACCACCAGCTCGGCCACCTCGGCCGGCAGCTCTTCCGGCCGGATCCGCCGCAGGTCAGGCAGGTACTCCATGACCAGCACGCCCTCGGCTCCCGCTTCCCGCACGGGCTCGGGTACACGCAGGTAGGTCAGGTCCCCGAGGTTCCGGCGCAGCGAGTCGAGCGCTTCGGCCTCGGCCTCGAAGTCGAGCTGGGCCAGCACGGCGTCCCGGCACTGCCGTACGATCTCGCCCGCGGGCAGGCCGCGCATACCGGGCAGGCGTTCCATGAGGCGGGCGCCCGATTCGGCCAGGGCGAAGTCGGCGCGCATGCGCGGACCGATCCCCACCCTGCGCACCTTGACGGCGACCTGCCGCCCGTCGGCCAGCACGGCCCGATAGACGCACGCGATGCTGCCGCTGGCGACCGGTTCCCAGTCGAAGTCGGCGAAGGGCCAGGGGCGGCCCGCGTAGGCCGACCGCACCGCCGCCTCGGCATCCTGCGCGCTCATCGGCGCCACCTGGTCGTGGAGCCGGCCGAGCGCCTCGCAGATCTCTCGCGGCAGAAGATCCTGCCGGGTACTGAGCAACTGCGCGCCCTTGACGAAGCTGGGCCCCAGATCGGTCAGCATCGTGCGCAGGTGCTTCCTGAACACCGCGCGACGGGCTCCCGAGCCGCTCAGGGCGAGCGCAGGCAGAGCGGCGCAGCCCCTGCGCACGGTGACTGCGGCGATGGCAAGGGCACGGCTCCAGGTTCGAAATGCCATTGCGGGCCCCTCGGTCGGCGGTGTCCTCCAGCGTGCCGCATATACGAATAGCAATAGCCATCGATTGCTGGATCTCGAAAGATTCCACCTATTTCCGAGAAGCGCGCCATATATCTACTGATATGCAACCAATCACTTTGCCCGGCATCGAGGAATACGCTCTTGCGCACACCACTCCGGACCCCCCGAGCCTGCTGTCGCTCGCCGCGGAGACCCAGGCCAGGTGTGAGCGGCCGCACATGATGGTGGGGCCGGTGGAAGCGCGGTTCCTGCAATTCCTGGTCTGGGCGCTACACCCCAGGACCATCCTGGAAATCGGCACATTCACCGGCTATTCCGCGTTGTCCATGGCCGGCGAGTTACCGCCCGACGGGCACATTGTCACTTGCGAACTCAGCCAGGAGCACGCCGACATAGCGCGCAAGCACATCGCGACGGCGGGCCACGAGGACCGCATCACAGTTGTCGTCGGCCCGGCCATGGAGACGATCCGCACGCTGCCCGGCCCCTTCGACCTGATCCTGCTGGACGCCGACCAGGCTCACTTCCCCGAGTACCTGGACGAGCTCGTGCCGAAGCTCGGGGACAAGGGCGTGCTCGCCGTCGACAACACCCTCTGGAGCGGGGCCGTGCTCGACAAGTCAGACACGCTGGACAGCACTGAGGGCATCCGCCGCTTCAACGACCTCGTGGCCGCACGTACGGACCTGATCTCGGTGCTGCTCAGCGTGCGGGACGGGCTGACCCTCATCCGCCGCGCTCCGGGAGGAACACCGACGTGACCCCGCACGCCATCGACCACCTCGAGCTGTTCACCGGCGAGCCCGCCCGGCTGACCGCCTACCTGAGAGACGGCCTGGGCTTCGCCGAGCACGCCGACGCGCCCTTCCCTGGCGAGGACCGCACATCGGTGCTGCTCACCCAGGGACGAATCGAGCTCGTGGTGAGCGCGCCGCGGCAGCGGGGGCGGGCCGCCGCCTTCGTCGCCAGGCACGGCGAGGGGGTCGCCGACATCGCTCTCCGCGTCGCCGACGCGGAGGCCGCCTTCGACTCGGCCGTCGCGCGCGGGGCCAGGCCCGTGCGGGAGCCCACGACGTTCGGGCAGGCGGTCATCGGGGTCGTGGCCGGGCCGGGAGACATCGTGCACTCGCTCGTCGAGAGGCCGGAACGCGAGCCCTCGGGAGCCGGCCCGCTGCGCCTGGTCGACCACGTCGCCATGTGCCTGCCCGCCGGGATGCTCGCCCCCTCCACCAGGTTCTACCGTGACGTCTTCGGCTTCGACACGATCTTCGAGGAGAAGATCGAGATCGGCGATCAGGGCATGGATTCCAAAGTGGTGCAGAGCCCGTCGGGCGGCATCACCTTCACGCTGATCGAGCCGGACATCGCCCGCGCCCCCGGGCAGATCGACGCGTTCCTCGACCGGCACGGCGGCGCGGGAGTGCAGCACGTGGCGCTCATGACCGAGGACATCGTGAGCTCCGTGGCCGAGCTCGAGGGCCGCGACGTGGAGTTCCTCTCCGCCCCGCTGCGCTACTACGACACCCTCGCGGAGCGCGTGACCACCGTGACCGACCGCATCCAGGTCCTGCGCGAGCGGAACGTGCTGGTGGACCGGGATCACTGGGGTGTGCTGCTGCAGATCTTCACCAAGCCCGTCCATCCCGCCGGCGCCTTCTTCTTCGAGCTCATCGAGCGGCGACAGGCCAGGACGTTCGGCAGCGGCAACGTCCGCGCGCTGTACGAAGCCGTGGAGCAGGAGCGCCGGGCCTCCCTCGCGGCGAACCCGTGATGACGACCTCCGCGCTCGGCCAGGAGCCCTCCGTCGCCCTGCGGACGGAGGACTTCGCCGTCCTGGCCCAGGCCCGGCTCGACCCCGCCGTCTGGGACTTCCTGTCCGGCGGCAGCGGCGCGGAGCGCACGCTCGCCGACAACCTGCGGGCGTTCGACGCGGTACGGCTGCGCCCGCGGATCCTGACCGGCACGGCCGAACCGGACACCGGCGTCGACCTGTTCGCGCACCGGTGGCCGGTGCCCTTCGCGATCGCCCCCGTCGCGTGCAACCGGCTCCTGCATCCGGAGGGAGAGGTCGCCACCGTGCGGGGAGCGGGAGCGCTCGGCGCCGTCACGATCGTGCCCATGCTGGCCAGCCGGACGCTGGAGGACATCAGGGCGGCGGCCGACGCTCCGCTGTGGCTGCAGCTCTTCTGGACCAGGGACCGCGCCCTCATGACCGAACTCGTCGAGCGGGCCGAGAGTGCCGGATACGGCGCTCTGGTCATCACCTCGGACATGCCCGTGATGGCCAGGCGTCTGCGTGACCTGCGCAACCGCTTCGTGATCGAGCCGGAGTTCGGCCCGGTCAACCTCGGCTCCGCCGGGGTGCAGGCGCGCGGAGGCGAAGGCGAGTCGGGGGTGCGCGCGCACGCGGCCAAGACCTTCGATCCCACCGCCACCTGGCGCGACCTGGAGTGGCTGCGCTCCACCACCCGGCTGCCCTTGATCGTCAAGGGGGTGCTCACCGAGCGGGACGCGGAGCTGGCCGTCCGGCACGGCGCCCAGGGTGTCGTGGTCTCCAACCACGGCGGGCGGCAGCTGGACGGGGCACAGGCCTCGCTCACCGCCCTGCGCGAGGTGACGCGCGCGCTCGGCGGCCGAGTGCCGGTGTTCGTGGACGGAGGTGTGCGGAGGGGCGTCGACGTGCTGGTCGCGCTGGCCGCCGGGGCCGACGCGGTGCTGCTCGGCCGCGCACCCATGTGGGGCCTCGCGGCGGCGGGCGGGCTTGGCGTGCGAGAGGTGCTCGCGCTGATCCTCGAGGAGCTGAGAGAGGCCATGCGGCTGTGCGGTGCCGCCACCACGGCGGATCTCGGTCCGGACCTTCTCTCGTGGAGCGCGCCATGACCGCGCTGCTCAACGAGATCCCAGCCGAGGACCTGTGTCCCGCGCTGAGGCATCCCGTGCTGAGGTCGGCCATCTTCCTCAACGAGGTCTCCAGCCGCTACCCGGAGGCGATCTCCCTGGCCGCCGGCCGGCCGTACGACGGCTTCTTCGACCCCGCCGAGCTCGGCGACAACCTGCGGGCCTACCAGGAGCACCTGACCGGGCGCGAGGGTCTGTCCCCCCGCGAGGTCACCCGCCGCCTCTTCCAGTACGGCAGGACCGCCGGGCACATCCACGACCTGATCGCCGAACTGATCGCCAACGACGAGGGCATCCACGTGCCGCCCGAGTCGATCGTCGTGGTCAACGGGGCGCAGGAAGGCATGCTGATCACGCTCAGAGCGCTCTGCAACGTCCCCGGCGATGTGCTGCTCACCACCTCTCCCGCCTACATCGGCATTCTCGGGGCGGCCAGGCTCCTCGGCATCAGGAGCGCCGCGGTGGCCGAGGACGAAGACGGCGTGGATCCGGCGGCCGTCGCAGCCCTGGCGCGGCGCCTGCGCGGCAGCGGACAGCGCCCCCGTGCCCTGTATCTGGTGCCCGACTTCTCCAATCCCAGCGGCCACACGCTCAGCGCGGAGCGTCGCGGAGCTCTGCTGGAGGTGGCCGAGGAAGAGGGGCTGCTGATCCTGGAGGACAGCCCCTACGGCTTTCTCGCCGACCCCCCGCTGCCCAGCCTCAAGTCGTTGGACACCTCGGGCCGGGTGATCCACATCGGCTCCTTCGCCAAGACGTGCTTCCCCGGTGCGAGGGTCGGCTACGTGGTCGCCGACCAGGTGGTACGGCACGCCGACGGCTCGCGGTCCACGCTGGCGGACCAGCTCGCCCTGATCCGAAGCATGATCACGGTCAACACCTCGTCGGTGGCCCAGGCCGTGATCGGCGGCATCCTCGTGCGCGCTCGATGCCGGCTGCGGGAGCACAACGCCGAGCGGATCCGCTTCTATCGCGAGAACCTGGCCGCCCTGCTCCGCGCACTGGACCGCCGGCTACCGGGTGACCTCAGGCACCGGCTCGGAGTGTCGTGGAACGCCCCTCGCGCCGGCTTCTTCGTGGTCCTGAAGGTGCCCTTCCCAGCGGACGAGAACCTGCTCACCGTCTCCGCGCGCGACTACGGCGTGGTGTGGACGCCCATGAGCTACTTCTTCGCCGACGGCGGCGGACACCGCGCGATGCGGCTGTCCTGCAGCTCGGTGAGCGCCACCGACCTCGAAGAGGGGGCGCGCCGACTTGCCCTGCTGGTGCTCGACACCGCCCAGATGAGGAGATGATTGCCATGGCTGCTGATGGAACGGCGATCCGGCGGCCGTTGACCGGCGACGAGTATCTGCAGAGTCTCCGCGACGGACGGGAGATCTGGATCCACGGCGAGCGCGTCAAGGACGTGACGGAACATCCCGCCTTCCGCAACAACGCCAGAACCATCGCCGGTCTCTACGACGCCCTGTGGGACTCCCCCGACAGGGACGTGCTGACGACGGAGACCGACACCGGCAACGGCGGCTTCACTCACCGGTTCTTCCGCTCCCCCGCCGACGCCGCCGAGCTGCGGCAGGGCCGCGACGCGATCGCCGCCTGGCAGCGGCGGGTGTACGGCTGGCTGGGCCGCTCCCCCGACTACAAGGCCTCCTTCCTGGCCACCCTCGGCGCCAACGCCGACTTCTACGGCGAGTACGCGGGCAACGCCCGCCACTGGTACCGCCTGGCGCAGGAGCGCGTGCTGCATCTCAACCACGCGCTCGTGCACCCGCCGGTGGACCGGCACCGGTCCCCGGACGAAGTCGCCGACGTCTACGTGCACGTCGAGCGGGAGACCGACGAGGGCATCGTGGTGAGCGGCGCCAAGGTGGTGGCCACCGGCTCGGCCCTGACGCACTACAACTTCATCGCCCACCACGGCCTGCCGGTGAAGGAGAAGCGGTTCGGCGTGGTGTTCATCGCCGCCATGGACACTCCCGGCGTCAAGCTGCTGTGCCGCCCCTCCTACGAGCTGGCCGCGGCCACCGTGGGCAGCCCGTTCGACTACCCGCTCGCCAGCCGCATGGACGAGAACGACACGGTGATCGTCTTCGACCGGGCGCTGATCCCCTGGGAGAACGTGCTGATCTACGGCGACGTGGAGAAGGCCAACACCTTCTTCCACAACTCCGGCTTCCTGCCGAGGTTCGCCCTCCACGGCGTCACCCGGCTGGCCGTGAAGCTCGACTTCATCTGCGGGCTGCTGATCAGGGCAGTGGAGATCAACGGCACCGACGACTTCAGGGGCGTCCAGGCCAACATCGGTGAGGCCATGGTCTGGCGGCACCTGATGTGGGCGCTGTCGGACGCGATGATCCAGGGCTGCCGCCCGTGGAACGAGCGTTTCGTGCAGCCCAGCGAGGAGTACGCGCTGGCCTACCGGGTGCTCGCCCCCATCGCCTACGGCAAGGTCAGGGAGCTGGTTCTGCACACCGCGGGCAGCGGGCTGATCTACCTCAACTCCGGCGTGGCCGACTTCCACAACGAGGAGATCCGGCCGTATCTGGACCAGTACCTGCGCGGATCGCACGGGCACACCGCGGAGAACCGGGTCAAGGTCATGAAGCTGCTCTGGGACGCGGTCGGCAGCGAGTTCGCCGGGCGGCAGGAGCTGTACGAGCGCAGCTACGCGGGCAACGCGGAGGAGAACCGGGTCCAGGTGCTGCGCAAGGGCAAGGCCGCGGGAGTGGCGGGATCCATGCTCGACCTCGTCGACCTGTGCCTGTCCGAATACGACCTCACAGGCTGGATCACCCCCCGCCTGGCCGGTCCCTGATCATCCGTGGGGGAAAGGTGACCGACCAGCCGCTGATCGATGGCCCCGAGCTGGTGGCCGTGGCACAGAAGTACGTCGACGGTGCCTCGGTGTTCGCGTCGGGGCGTCAGCCGCTGTCCAGGCTCTCCTCGGTCACCCTCGACCTGGATCTCGACTACTGCGTCGCGGTCGCCGACCACTACGACCGCGCCCCCCGCATGGCCTACTCCCCCGCGGTCAGGCGAAGTTACGACCGCATGAAGGAGGAGAACGCCGATCAGTTCCACGCGATCACCGCGGCCGGGATCGAGGTCGAGCCATGGCTCGGCTCAGGCCAGCCGTACCGGAACTCGCTCGACCTGCGGGCCGGGGTGCTCGAGACGGGCCGGATCCACGTCTTCCTGACCCGTGCGGGGCACGGCCCCGGCGGGATCCACGGCTACCACCCGCTCAGGGAGGGCTCCGGGATCGTGATCCGGGGCGTCGAGTTCACCCACAACGACATCTTCCGCGTCGTGCACGACGTCTTCGGCCACGTCATGCCGGGCAACAGCTTCGGCCCCCGGGGTGAGCTGCTGGCGGCCTACTGCCACATGCACATGTACTCCGACGACGTGCATCCGGTCATCTTCATCGAGCACGTCGGCCAGATCTGCTGGTTCTTCTACGGGCCGCACCTGCGTGACGCGGCGGGACTGCTGCCCGGGCCGGGCGAGCCCGGCTACGTACCGCCTCCGGCCAGGCCGTACGCCACGCAGAAGGTCTTCCCCTTCGAACGGAAGTACATCGACAGGTTCCACAGCATGTTCTCCACACGGGAGTTGGGATGACACACAGTCTGGAGCACTTCGTCCTGTCCGAGGCGGTCAGGGAGGACTTCCCCTTCCTTCGGCAGGGCGAGCCGCTCATCTACCTCGACAACGCCGCGACGACGCAGAAGCCGCGGGCCGTCCTCGACGCGTTGATCGACTATTACACCCGGAGCAACAGCAACGTCGGGCGCGGCTACTACCGGCTGAGCATGGAGTCGACCGAGCGCTACGAGCACGCCAGGGCGGTCGTCCAGCGCGCCGTCGGGGCCCGGCACCCCGAAGAGGTGATCTTCACCAGGAGCACGACCGACGCCACCAACCTCGTGGTCGACACACTTGGCAGGCGGCTGGTACGGGCGGGCGACGAGGTCGTGGTCACCGGCATGGAGCACAACTCCAACCTGCTGCCCTGGCGGCGGCTGTGCGAGGAGACCGGAGCCGAGCTCGTCGTCGTGCCCGTCAATCCCCAGGGCCGCGTGGACACCGCCGACTTCGCCGCCGTGCTCGGGCCGCGCACCCGGCTCGCGGCCGTCGCGCACGTCTCCAACGTGCTCGGCACGGTCAACCCGGTCCGAGAGTTGATCGCCGAGGCGCATCGGCACGGCGTCATCGTCATGGTCGACGGCGCCCAGGCGGTGCCCCACCGGCCGGTGGACCTCGCCGAGCTGGAAGCCGACTTCTACTGCTTCTCCGGGCACAAGGTCTACGGGCCCATGGGCATCGGCGTGCTGTACGGCAGGCGAGAGCTGCTCGCCGAGCTGCCGCCCTACCAGGTGGGCGGGGGCACGGTGAAGGGGGTGACCTTCGCCGAGCCGGTCGAGTACGTGCCCGTGCCCAACCGGCTGGAGGCGGGCACCCCGCACGTGGCGGGGGCGGTGGCGCTCGCGGCCGCCTTCGAGTACCTGGAGGGCCTGGGCTGGGAGGCCGTGCGGCGGCACGACGAGACACTGGTGCGCACGACACTCGAGGCCGTGGCCGACCTGGAGGGCGTGCACGTCGTCGGCGATCCCGGCAGCGACCCCTGCGGGATCGTCTCCCTCGCCTTCGAGGGCCTGCACCCCTACGACGTGGGCGGCCACCTCGACAGGCACGGCATCGCCGTCCGCTGCGGCGTGCACTGCGCCAGCACCTTCCTCGACCACCTCGGGCTGGTCGGGACCGTTCGCATCTCGTTCGGCGTGTACAACACGCCGGCGGAGATCGAGCGGCTTCACGAGGTCCTGTCGACCGTCGAGCCAGGCTTCTGGTCGCTTGAGCAGCCGACCACCCGATTCCTCTGAGGTGCGCCATGACATCGGTCGTGAACGAGCAGCGCGAGATCTGGGACGCGGTCAGCGAGGGCTGGCGGCGCTGGCAGAACGTCTTCGAGCGAGGAGCGGCGTCGGTGAGCTCGGGGCTCGTGCGCCTGGGCGGCCTGCGCCCAGGCCAGTCGGTGCTCGACGTCGGGACGGGGCTGGGTGAACCGGCCCTCACCGCCGCCGCAGTGGTCGGGCCGCGGGGCAGGGTGGTCGGGATCGACGTGTCCCCTGCCATGATCAGCGCCGCTCGCGCACGGGCGGCGCACGTGCCCTTCGCGGAGTTCTTCGTGGGCGACGTGACCACGGCGGCGCTCGCGCCGGGCAGCTTCGACGCCGTGCTCAGCCGGTGGGGGCTGATGTTCGCGGCCGACCGCGTCGCCACGCTGCGTGCGCTGGCCGGGCTGCTCAGGCCCGGTGGCGTGCTCGCCGCGGCGACGTGGGCACCGCCGCCTGCCGTACCCATGATCAGTCTTGCCTTCCGCGTCATCGCCGAGCGGCTCGCGCTGGCTCCTCCGCCCCCGGGTCTGCCCGGCCCCTTCTCCATGTCGGACCCGAAGGAGGTGGCCGCCGATCTCGCGGAGGCAGGCTTCACCGAGGTCACCGTCACCGAACAGAAGGTGCCGTTCGTCATGGAGTCGGTGTCGCACTTCGTGGCCTTCTCCAGGGACGTGCTCCCACCTAGGATGCGCTCGCTCGTGCGGGAGGCGGCCGACCCGCGGATCTGGGACGCGGTCGCCGAGGCGGCCGCGGCCCACGCCACGCCGGACGGATCGCTCGACCTCACCTCGACCTGCCTGTACGTGCGAGGTGCCCGGTGAGGCTCGACACCAAGCTGATCCACGCCGGACGCCCCAGGGAACCGGGCACCGGAGACGTGATCCCGCCGGTGCACCTGTCCGCCACCTACGACCGGCGGCTGCAGGACCCGCCGCAGTACTTCTACGGCCGCGGCGAGAATCCCACCCGCGAGGATCTCGAGCTCTGCCTGGCGGCACTCGAGAACGCCGCGTTCGCCACCGCCTACGCCTCCGGGCAGGCCGCCGCGACCGCGGTGGTGAGCCTGCTGTCTCCGGGAGACCGGGTGGTCTGCTCCGACAACGTCTACAGCGGCACCCGGTCCCTGCTGGAGTGGATCGGTAAGTACGGCATCGCCGTCGAGTACGCCGATCTGGCCGCGCCGGCCCTGGTCGAACGTGCGGTCCAGGGTGCCGACCTGGTCTGGGTGGAGAGCCCCACCAACCCGCTGATGAGGATCGCCGACCTCGACCTCGTCTGCCGCGCGGCCCACACCGCGGGAGCCACCGTCGTCGTGGACAACACGCTCGCGGGTCCGCTGCTTCAGCAGCCGCTGAGCTGGGGCGCGGACATCACGCTCTACAGCACCACCAAGTCCATCTCGGGGCATCTCGACGTTATCGGCGGCGCGCTCGTCTACAACCGTCCGGAGCTGCACGACCACCTGCTCGCCCACCGCACCGCCACCGGCGGCGTCCCGGGGGCGCTGGACTGCTTCCTGATCCACCGCGGCCTCAGGACCCTGTCGGTCCGGGTGGAGCGGCAGGTCCGCACCGCCGAGGCGATCGCCGCGACGCTCAGCGGCCACCCGTCCGTTCCCCTGGTCCACTACCCCGGACTGCCCGGCCACCCCCAGTACGACGTCGCCAAGCGTCAGATGTCCGGCCCCGGCTCGGTGCTGAGCTTCGAGTACGCCGGCGACCCCGTCGAGTTGATGGCCCGGCTGCGCTTCTTCGGCTGCGCGGTGAGCCTGGGCGGCGTGCACTCCCTGATCGAGTGCCCCGCCATGATGACCCAGCGTCCTGTCCCCCGCGAGGTACGGCTCCGCATGGGGCTGTCCGATCGCCTCATCCGCCTGTCGGTCGGACTGGAGGACCAGCGCGACCTTCTGGAGGATCTGCTGGAGGCCATGCGAGGAGCGGACCCGCCATGATCCTCCTTGACGGGGCGGTGGCCACGGAGCTGGAGCGGCGCGGGCTGCCCATGGCCGCGCCATGGTGGACCACCCGGGCCCTGCTCACCGAGCACGGCCGCGGACTGCTGCGTGCCGTCCACCGGCGATACCTGGAGGCGGGAGCCAGGCTGCTGACCGCCAACACCTTCCGCTGCAACCTGCGGGCGTTGCGGCGGGCAGAGCTGGACGAGCGGCAGGCGGGCCACATGGTCCGGCTCGCCGTGGATCTGGCGCGGTCGGCGCGGAACGGTCACGACGACGTGGTGGTGGCCGGTTCGATGGCCCCGGTCGAGGACTGCTACCGGCCCGACCTCGTCCCCTCCGACGCCGAACTCCGTACCGAGCACGGGTGGATGGCCGGGCAACTGGCAGCGGCGGGGGCCGACCTCGCCCTGATCGAGACGGTCAACACCGTACGCGAGGCGCGGGTCGCGGTGGAGGAGGCGCGAGGCGCGGGCCTGACCGCCTGGGTCAGCTTCGTCTGCGGTCCCCGCGCCACCCTGCTGTCGGGCGAGCCCGTCGCCCGCGCCGCCGAAGCCGTGCGGCACGCGGGCGCCGCGGCTGTGCTCGTCAACTGCACCTCGCTGGATGTGGCGCGCGACTGCGTCGCCGAACTCGCCGCCCTCGGCACGGGCGCCGTCGGCGTCATGCCCAACCTCGAACCGCGCAACGGCCCCCCTGTGCCACCCGAGCGCTTCGCCGCGCTGATGTCGAGTTGGCGCCGGCGGTACGGCCTGGCTCTGCTCGGCGGCTGCTGCGGCACGACCCCTGCCCACATCACGGCCCTGAACGGATGGGAAGACGCACATGATGGACTGGCGGCAGGTCCGCGAGCTGTTCACGATCGACCCTGACCTCATCCACCTGAACACTGCGGGCCTCGGCTCGGCGCCGCGCCCCGTGCTGGACGTCATCGGCAGCGCCGACCGGGTCTACGCCAGGTCGCCGCGCGACCCGTTCGCCGACACCGCGCTCACCGAAGTGAGGGAGTCCCTGGCCGGAGGGCTGGGGTGCCAGAGCGACGAGCTGGCGATCGTGCCGAGCGCCACCGACGCCAACGCCCGGATCCTGGCCGGGCTCGACCTGCGCGAAGGCGACGAGATCATCACCACCGACCACGAGTGCTACACCGTGCGCGCGCCGCTCTGCCAACTGCGCGACCGTCGTGGCGTCGTCCTGAGGGAGCTCACCCCGCCGGTCGGGGCGGGGCAGCGAGCCGAGGAGATCGTCGAGCTGGTGCGGTCGGCGATCACGCCGCGCACCAGGGTGCTCCAGTGGGCCGGGATCACCCTGACCACCGGAGCCGCCTTCCCCACGGCCGAGCTGGTCGACCTGGCGCGGCGGCACGACCTGGTCGCGGTGCTCGACGGCTCTCAGGTGCTCGGCCACTTCCCCATGCGGCTCCGGGACCTCGGTGTGGACTTCCTCAGCGCGTCGGGGTCGAGATACCAGTGCGGCCCCATGGGCACGGGCCTGATCTATGCGCGCAACCGGCCCCTTCCCCTGCCGGTCTTCTGGCCGGTCGTCTCCCTGCTCTACCCGCTCCGAGACGGCCTGCCTCCCCGGCCCCACGACCTCGGCCGCATGCTCCAGCAGAGCGACTCGGCCGACCTGTCGCGAGCGCAGGGCCTGCGCATCGCCTGCGAGCTGTGGGACCGAATCGGCCGCGACCGCATCCAGCGCCACGTCCTGGAGCTGAGCACCCACCTCAAGGAGCGCATCGTCGGTCACTGGGGGCGGGCCGCCCTCTTCAGCCCCATGGACGACCCGCGGCTGCACTCGGGTCTCGTGGCCTTCGACCCCTTCCGCGACTCCGCGAACCTCGGCGTATTCGTCCAGCTCAAGCGGCAACTGGCCGATGAGCACGGGATCACCGTGGAAATCACCCGCTTCGCCCACCCCGGCGTGCGGGACGAGCTGCCCGCGGTGCGGATCTCCCCGCACCTGTACAACGACGTGGAGCAGCTCGACAGGGCGATCGAGACAATGATCAAGCTCTGCCCCTGAGGGCGGGAGCGGGCCGACGACACCCTCAGCGGGCCTGGCGACTGGGATACCAGTCACCACGGCCCTGCGGCAGCAGGTCCAGCAGCGACCAGGTCGCGCAGAGCAGGTCGAGGCCGCGAGCGTCACCACCGTCACCCGGCTGGTACGGCTCGTCCGCCGGGTCGCTCAGCATGGCCGAGCCCTGCCAGGAGATCCTGATTCGCCCGTCGGACCTGTCGTAGACGGTCACCACGGGTTCGAGGTCGCCGGGATGCGCGCGCAGCCCGAGGCGGTCGGTGAGGTCGCCGGGCTGGGTGGAGTAGACGGGAACCCACCGCCACCGCCGGCGCCGCGCCACCTCGGCCAGGCGCGCGGACCCTGCGGGCGCCATGACGGCCACCGCCGTGCGCTCGAGCAGGTGCGGGGCGACGGCGTCGATACCGTCGACCCACATGGAGCACAGGGGGCACGGCTCCGGCCAGCCCTCGTCGAACATCATGTTGTAGACGAGCAGCGTGGGATGGTCGCCGAACAGCCCGCTCAAGCGCACCGGCGAGCCGTCGAGCGCGGTGAGCGAGGGGTCCTCGTCCAGCTCGGGTCCTCTGGGCAGGGCGCGCCGCCGCGCGGCCACCTGCTCCCCCAGATCACGCAACCGGCGCTCGGCGCTCAGCAGTTCGGCCCGCGCCTTGACGTACTCGGGCGTGGCCGACTCGAACAGACCGGGACGTGGCACCTCGACTCCACCTCACCACATGATCGGGGACAACCAGCTCAGAACCCAGGCCACGGCCCCCGCCTGCACGAGCGCGGCGAGCCTGTGGTCGCGGCCCAGCGCGTACAGACCGTAGGCGGCCAGTTCGAGCAGGAGCAGGATCGGCCCCAGCACCATCACGTACAACCCCAGCATGCCAGGCAGCACCCCGGTGATGACGCCCATCAGGACAACGGCGAGCACCAGGAGGCGGGCGGCGAGCGACCTGGCCGAGGCGGCCGGCGGGCGGCCGCGGCGCAGCATCCGGTCGACGGCCAGGAAGAAGGGCAGCATCAGGGCGGCCGCGAGCACCCAGAGCAGCACGCGTTCGGGGGTGGGCACCAGGCCGTGCGTCACCGCCCCGAGCGGTGTCAGCAGCACGATCACGCCCACGAGGACCAGAGCGGCGGGCGCGAGCATGTGCCGTAAGGAGGACGACGCTTCCTGAGCAGGGAACCAGCGCCGCACCGGAGTGAGCCTGCCCACGGCGAGGAGGATCGTTCCTGCGATGCCCAGCAGCAACGCCAGCGCGCCGCCCGCCTCCAGGCCGAGCAGGTGGCCCGCGTCGCCCCAGGCCAGCCACGGCAACGGCAGCAGCAGCGCGCCGCCCACGAGCAGGAGGCCGAGCGAGGGGCGCCCCGTTTCGGCAGGCGGCCGGCTGCTGCGGGCCAGCGCTCCGCCGACGAAGCCTACGAGCGTGAGAAGGACGGCGGCGCAGAGCAGGTAGAGCATCGTCAGCGAGGGCCGCCGATCCGCGGCCCCTGACGCCGTGGCGGGATGGCCGGTCACCTTCGCCACCCAGTCCACCACGTAGCCGGCGGTCAGGCCCGAGAAGAGCATTGTCAGGTGGTTGGTCCCGGCCACCTCCCGCAGGGCCACGGCAGTGCCCTGGGCCTGGTCGCCGTGGACCTGACCGTAGGAGAGCGGGGCGCCCGACCACAGGCGTGCCGTACGCTCGGCGCCCTCCCGCACGACGCCCGCGTCGCCCTCCGCCACCACGAACAGGACGTTCCTCGCTCTGGCGCCTGCCTCGACGCCTCCCATGGCGCCGCCCATGGCGACGGTCGCGACGGGCCGTCGATCGCGCACCGCGAAGTCGAGCACTCCTGCGGCGCCCATCGAGTGGCCGACGACGACGACCTTGGCAGGGTCCACGTAGGGCACCGTGCCCAACCAGGTGAGGACCGCGTCGAGATCGGAGCGCATGCCCTCGAACCCGGCGGACTGGTGTCGTTCGGTGCTCAGGCCGTGGCCGCGGAAGTCAAAGGTGACCACCGCGTACCCCGCGGCGGCGACGCGCCGCGCGAGCACGCTCATGGTGGCCTGATCAGCCGAGTGGCCGTGCGCCAGCACGACCACGGGCGGCCTGCTCCCCGGCGGAGGCGGGTCGGGCATGCCCAGGACGCCCGGAGCCGTGACCGCGCCAGGCACGTAGAGCGTGGCAGGCACACGACCGTCGACGAGCACCGGGCGGTGGGGCACGCCGCCGCGCTCCTCCGCGCCCAGCGCGAGGGCCAGCCAGCCGCCGACCGCCACGGACACGAACGTCACCAGAGCGACAAGAGCTCTGTTCACCGGGTCTCCTTGGGGGTACGGCGGCCCGCCGGCCGAAGATCAGCTGATGAACGGGATGATGGCCACGAAGGCGAGCACCGCGAGCACGATCGAGATCGTCCTGGCGCGGCCGAGGGCCCGGGCGGACAGCTTGCCGTCCAGGGCGAACCTGCCCGCTCCCGCCAGCAGGAGGCCCAGCCCGCCCGCGAGCACGGCCAGTTCCCACTCGAAGCCCTTCGGCATGAAGAAGCCGCCACCCGCGGACAGCTTGATGTAGCTGGAGACCGCCATCGTGACCACCACGATCGCCGCGCCCACCGAGGTGAGCAGCCCTGCCAGGAGCAGGACTCCGGCGATCATCTCGGTGATCGCGGTGATCCATGAGAAGGCGTGGGACGCCCCGACCCCCTTGGAGCCGAGGTAGCCGGCCATCTTGGCGGTGTCCCATCCGGTCCACGTGCCGAACAGGTTCTGCACGCCGTGCAGCAGGAAGGTGGCGCCGAGCGCCACACGAAGGACGAGCAGCCCGGCACCCACCCAGGTGTCCCGGACCGCGGCCGTCGAGCTGGCACTGTCACCGTTCACTCCGCCGTCCCAGTGCCGTGGACGGGCTGCTTCGGTAGCCATACTCGGCAAGGTAGGCAGGCATCGACGGGGCCCGCTCGGCATCTGTCGGCGGGACGACAGCTCACTAGGCAATCGAGCACTTGTCAGGCGATCGTCGGAGTATGGGCGATCGAGGAGGTGTGGTGGCGGGAAGACTGGTCGCGGTCAGCGACCTGCACGTCGCCTACGCGAGGAACCGGGAACTGCTGGAGGATCTGCCTCGCGAGGCGACGGACGACTGGTTGGTGATCGCCGGTGACGTGGCCGAGCGCTGGGAGGACATCGCCTGGGCGCTGACCACCCTGCGCGATCGCTTCGCCAAGGTGGTGTGGGCCCCTGGCAACCACGAGCTGTGGACGGTACCGGGCGACCGCCTCCAGTTGCGGGGTGACGGCAAGTACCGCGCTCTGGTCCAGCTGTGCCGCAGCCTGGGTGTGCTGACCCCGGAGGACCCCTTCCCGGTCTGGACTGGAGAGGGCGGGCCCGTCACGATCGCCCCCCTGTTCGTCCTGTACGACTACAGCTTCCGTACGGCAGGCTGCACCACCAAGCAGGAGGCGCTGGCCCTGGCCCACGAGGCCGGCGTGGTCTGCACCGACGAGTTCCTGCTCCACCCCGACCCCTACCCGAGCAGGGAGGCCTGGTGCCGGGCGCGGGTGGCCGAGAGCGAGCGCAGGCTGGCGGCCTGCGATCCGGACGTGCCGATCGTCATGGTCAACCACTTCCCGCTGGTCCGCGAGCCGACGGCGATCCTGCGCCACCAGGAGTTCGCGCTGTGGTGCGGCACCGAGCTGACTGCCGACTGGCACCGCAGGTTCCGCACGGCGGCGGTGATCTACGGCCACCTGCACATCCCTCGAGTCACCTGGCATGACGGCGTGCGCTTCGAGGAGGTCTCCGTCGGCTACCCGCGCGAGTGGGAGCGGCGTGGCTACCCGCACGACATCTTCCGCCAGGTCCTTCCCGTTCTGGAGCCGGCGTGATCGAGGAGATCCTGCCCAAGGGCGTCGCCGTGGCGGAGTTGTTCGCCGACCGGCCCGGTACCACGCTGTTCGAGGAGGAGGCGGTCGCGGTGCGGCGGGCCGTCGACTCCAGGCGCCGCGAGTTCACCAGCGGCCGCGCCTGCGCGCGGCGCGCCCTGGCCCGGCTCGGGCTGCCGCCTGTCCCCGTGCCCCGAGGCGAGCGCGGCGCTCCTTCGTGGCCCGACGGCGTGGTCGGCAGCATCACGCACTGCGCGGGTTACCGCGCCTGCGCCGTCGCGATGGACACGCAGGTCCTGACCATCGGGATCGACGCCGAGCCGCACGAGCCGCTGCCTCCCGGGGTCTTCGACATGATCTCGCTGCGAACCGAACGTTGGGCGCTGGCCGGACTGCCCTCCGGCGTGCACTGGGATCGCGTGCTCTTCAGCGCCAAGGAGTCGGTCTACAAGGCCTGGTTCCCCCTCACGCGGCGCTGGCTGGACTTCTCGGAGGCCACCGTCACGATCGACCCGTCAGCTGGGACGTTCCACGCCCACCTGTCGAAGATCGCCACTGTCCACGGGGGCGGGCTCCTGACGGAGTTCGCGGGAGGGTGGCGCGTGGCCGACGGTTTCGTCCTGACAGCGATAGCTCACCCGGCGGATCGAGCCGCATCACCTGTGACAGAACCTCTTGCCATGAACCTCTGAACGAGCGAACTTTAGAAAGTAGTAGTAAACGTCGGCCCTCCGGGAGCGAGGAATGTTCGAGAGATTTACCGACCGCGCGCGGCGGGTTCTCGTCCTGGCTCAGGAGGAGGCCAGGAAACTCAACCACGACTATCTCGGCACCGAGCACATCCTTCTCGGCCTGCTCCTGGAGGGACAGGGCGTGGCGGCGCTCGCCCTGACCAAGCTCGGCATCGGGCTGGAAGCGGTTCAGACAGGGGTCGTCTCGATCAGCCTGCCCGGCGAGCGCCCGCATCTCGGGCACATCCCCTTCACCCCTCGCGCCAAGCGCGTGCTGGAGCTGGCGCTCCGCGAGGCGCTCTTCTTCGGCCACGACCACATCGGCACCGAGCACCTGCTGCTCGGCCTGATCAGGGAGGGCGAAGGGGTGGCCGCGCAGGTGCTGGCCACCCAGGGCGCCGACCCCACCGGGATCCGCAACGAGGTCAGCAGGATCCTCCAGGGGGACGAGATAGGGGACGAGGACGACCAGCGGCCCCCTGTCGCGCCGCCCAAGCCCAAGCCCTCCATCCTCGACCAGTTCGGCATGAACATCACCGAGGCGGCCCGCGAGGGCAGGCTGGATCCGGTGATCGGCCGTGAGGAGGAGATCGAGCGGGTCATGGAGGTGCTCTCGCGGCGGACCAAGAACAACCCGGTGCTGATCGGCGAGCCCGGCGTCGGCAAGACCGCCGTCGTCGAGGGCCTCTCCCAGATGATCGCAGAGGGGGACGTGCCCGAGACGCTCAAGGACAAGCAGCTCTACACGCTCGACCTCGGGGCTCTGGTCGCGGGCTCCCGCTATCGAGGCGACTTCGAGGAGCGGCTGAAGAAGGTGCTCAAGGAGATCCGCACCCGAGGCGACGTCATCCTGTTCATCGACGAGCTGCACACGCTGGTGGGGGCGGGGGCGGCCGAGGGTGCGATCGATGCCGCCAACATCCTCAAGCCCATGCTGGCGCGTGGCGAGTTGCAGACCATCGGGGCCACCACGCTCGACGAATACCGGAAATATCTGGAGAAGGACGCCGCTCTGGAGAGGCGCTTCCAGCCGATCCAGGTGGCCGAGCCCTCCCTCACCCACACGATCGAGATCCTCAAGGGGCTGCGTGACCGCTACGAGGCCCACCACCGTGTGTCGATCACCGACGGCGCGCTGGTGGCCGCCGCGCAGCTGGCCGACCGCTACATCAGCGACCGGTTCCTGCCCGACAAGGCGATCGACCTCATCGACGAGGCCGGTTCACGCATACGCATCCGCAGAGGCGCCCATCCCGTGCCGAGCGAGGTGACGGAGGAGCTCGTCGCCGAAGTGCTGGCCAGAGCGACGGGTATCCCGGCCGTCAAGCTGACCGAGGAGGAGTCGCAGCGGTTGCTGCGCATGGAGGACGAACTGCACAAGCGGATCATCGGTCAGGGCGACGCCGTCAAGGGCCTGTCCCGGTCGATTCGCCGCATTCGTGCCGGGTTGAAGGACCCGCGGCGTCCCGGTGGGTCGTTCATCTTCGCCGGTCCTTCCGGGGTGGGCAAGACCGAGCTGTCCAAGGCGCTGGCCGAGTTCCTGT
Source organism: Nonomuraea sp. NPDC049152 (assembly GCF_040648355.1). Taxonomy (NCBI): domain Bacteria; kingdom Bacillati; phylum Actinomycetota; class Actinomycetes; order Streptosporangiales; family Streptosporangiaceae; genus Nonomuraea; species Nonomuraea sp. NPDC049152. The sequence goes on from NZ_JBEZDO010000013.1 coordinate 185,232, forward strand.
TCGGGGACGAGGACGCGTTGATCTCGCTGGACATGTCCGAGTTCATGGAGAGGCACAGCGTGTCCCGGCTGTTCGGCTCCCCACCCGGCTATGTCGGCTACGAGGAGGGCGGTCAGCTGACGGAGAAGGTGCGGCGAAAGCCGTTCTCGGTCGTGCTGTTCGACGAGATCGAGAAGGCGCACCCGGACATCTTCAACTCCCTGCTGCAGATCCTGGAGGACGGCCGGCTGACCGACGCCTCGGGCAGGGTGGTGGACTTCAAGAACACGATCATCATCATGACCACCAACCTGGGCACGCTGGACATCTCCAAGGGCATCGGGGTCGGATTCGCGAAGTCCGGCGACAGCGAGTCGACCTACGAGCGGATGAAGGCGAAGGTGCACGAGGAGCTCAAGCAGCACTTCCGGCCGGAGTTCCTCAACAGGGTCGATGACATCGTGGTCTTCCACCAGCTCACGCCGAAGGAGATCATCCTCATCCTCGACCTGATGCTCTCGCAGGTGGCCGACCGGATGAACGATCGCGGCATGGGACTGGAGGTCTCCGCGGAGGCCAAGCGGTTGCTGGCCGACCGGGGCTACGACCCGGTCATGGGCGCCCGGCCGCTGCGCCGTACCATCCAGCGCGAACTGGAGGACATGCTGTCGGAGAAGATCCTCTACGGCGAGCTGCGCGCCGGCCAGAACGTGCTCGTCAGCCTGCGACGGGGAGCCCTGCACGTGACCGGCGTGGAAGAGCCCGCGCCATCGCCGGAGGTGCCGGTATCGTCCTGACCTCCCGGTTCAGCGGCTTGGAGCACCGCGCGCCTGGTCGGGCGTCCCCTCGGGCACCAGGCCGAGCAAGGCGCTCACCCGCAGGATCGCCTCCGGGGGGCCCTGCAACGTGAGCCGCCCCGAAACCACGGCGCCGAAAGGCGAAAGCCGCTTGGAACCGATCTCCATGAACGTGCGGGCATCCGTGATCGCGGTCACCGTGGGCGACCCGGAATACCCACCCTCGACCGCGACGGCACTCCCGTCCCTGACGAGAACGTGGAAGCGCACATCATCGACCCGGAACTCGTAGACCTCATCCAGATCGGGCACCCGCGAGTCATCGATCATCGCCTGCACCGCCAGGAACCCCCAGTGCGGCCGCACGACCTCCTCGGGCATCGGCTCGTCCAGGAACGGCAGCCCCCAGCGGGCCAGGCTGAGCACCGGCTCACGCAGCTGCCCGCCGATCTCGGTGAGCTCGTAGCCCCGATCCTTGCCCTGATCGTCGGCCACCTTGCGGAGCACGCCCTCGGCGGTGAGGAACTTCAGCCGCTCGGCCAGGAGATTGGTGCCGACACCCGGCAGCGCGGCGATGAGGTCGCTGTAGCGGCGCGGCCCCAGCAGCAGCTCCCTGATGATGAGCAGCGTCCACCGCTCACCGATGACGTCGAGGGCGGCGGCGAGCCCGCAGTACTGACCGTAGTTACGCCTGGCATGGACCATGCGCCGCCTCCAACGCGCCGACGGTGACCACCTTCACCTCGCCACTCTATTTTATTCAAGTGCCGAGGAGAACCCGCGCAGTCCGTAGCCGCTTGGAGTGCCCGGACGGCCAGGCGAGGGCTGCCCGGGCGAGCAGGCACGAAGGGCGGGCCCCCAAGCTAGGCATTCGCTAAGCGGCCGCGAAGACGGAGGAGCACACTTGAGGCATGCGGGGAGGGCCCGCCCTCCCCGGCGGAAGAGCCAGGGGCAGACGATGACGACTCGGCGACATGGCGCGATCCGCGCCCGGGTGGACGGTGCGGACGAGATCCCGGCCGACTTGTGGCGCGAGCACACCCTCCACACCAGATGCATCGGACTTCGCGTGCTGCTCTGGATTGATGCCTGAGAGCACACCGACCACCGCGCACCTCAGGAAGATCGGCGCGCACGAGCTGACGCTCCCGGCGATCGGCCTCGGCTGCGCGGCCCTCAGCGGCTTCTACGGCGCGGTGAAGGGTGCCGACGGCGTGCGGGTCATCCGGCAGGCGCTCGGACTCGGCATCGCCCTTTTCGAGACCGGCCTCGGCTCGGGCCGGGCCAACGGCGTCCTCCGGCAGGCTCTGCACGGCCGCCGCGACCGCGCCATCGTGGTAGCGGGCGACAAGACGGGGGACGTGGAGGGAGCCTGCGACACATGGCTGCGCGAGCTGGACACGGACCACCTCGACCTGTTCTACGTGAGCCATTCCCCACCGGGGCTGGAAGAGGTGGTGGGCAGGCTCGGCGCCCTGGTCACCGCGGGAAAGGTCCGCCATATCGGGCTCTCCGACGTCTCCGCCGACCAGCTCCGCAGGGCGCACCGGGTTCATCCCGTCACCGCGCTCGTGAGGGAGTACTCCCTCGTGCATCGCGACATCGAGGCGGAGGTGCTCCCCGTCGCGCGCTCCCTCGGCATCGGCGTGATCGCCGGCCGCCCGCTCGGCAGGGGACTCCTCACCGGCAGGATCCGCGCTCCCGAACACCTGGGCTCCGGCGACCCGCGCCGGCTCGACCCCCGCTTCCGTGGCGAGCGGCTACTTCAGAGCGTCCGGCTGCTGCCGCTCGCCGAGGAGATGGCCGCCGAGCTCAACGTCAGCCTGTCCCGCCTGGCTCTGGCCTGGCTGCTCGCCCAGGGAGACGACATCGTGGTGGTCCCGAGCACGCGCAACCCGTTGCACCTGGAGATGAATGTCGCCGCCCAGAACGTACGGCTGACGCCCGAGCAGCGTGCCAGGCTGGAGCGCGTCTTCACTCCCTGAGGCCCGCGCGTCATCCGCGCCGGCCAAGGCAGGAGCCCGATCACCGCCCGTTGTGGACCTTGTCGACCTTGATCAGGGACGCGCTGACGGCCTTGTTGACCGCGTCGATCCTGGACACGGCGCCCAGCTTGACGAAGATGTTGCGCAGGTGCCGCTTGACGGTGGCCTCCGTCAACCCGAGCCGAGAGCCGATCTGGGTGTTGGTGAGCGCCTGAGCGGCCAGGGTGAGCACCTCACGTTCCCGGTCGGACAGCAGGTCCGAGGGTTGACCGTCGACCTGTGCCAGACTCTCTCGGGAGACGGCGAGCAGAACCCGCCCGTCGCCGCATCGGGCGCTGTAGATGGCCGACACGACCTCCTGGATGCTGGCGCTCTTCAGCAGGTAGCCCCTGATCCCCGCGGCGAGCAGGCTGCGGAGCAGTTCCGGCCCGTCGTACATGCTCAGGATCAGCACCTGGGTCTCGGGCGAGTGCCGATGGATGCGGGCCACGGTCGTCGGAGCGTCGTCACCGGGGATCTCGACGTCGAGCAGCACGACGTGCGGCCGTTCCTTGGCCGTGAGGGCGACCGCCGACTCGCTGTCGCCGGCCTCCCCGACCACGACCATCCCGGCCTGTGCCTCCAGGAGCTCGCGCAGCCCCTCCCGGACCAGAACATGGTCATCGACGAGCAAGACCCTGATGGGTTCCTTGGCCTCCCGTGTCATCGCGGTCCATCCACGTGATAGCCCCTCTGGGATGTATCCGGCGTCAGCTGACAAGCCGGACTCAGAGTAACCCACGTCGACGGGCCGGCGCGATGCGTCGCGTCAGCTTCTCGCTCCCGCCATGGCAAGGAGTTCGGAGTCGGTCAGCACCCGGCGGGATCGATGCGCCAGGCGAAGGATGTCGTCGACCACCTCCCCGTCAGCGGGAAGCCCGCGCCGGTGCATCCAGTGCAACACGTTCCACCGGCCACTGGCGGGCCCGATGTCGATCTGCTGTGACCTTCCCACCTCGGAGGCGGGGACGGCGGAGTAGACCCGGTCCGCGAGCCGTAGGTTCCCCGAGAGCTCGGCCTTGGCCACGGCGGCGGCGTGCACGCCGGTCGCGGTGCGGAAGGCGTCGGCCCCGACCACCGGGTAGTCGACGGGGATCGGCCGCTCGCAGGCGGCCGCCGCGAGCGCGCAGTAGTCGGGCAACGCGCGCAGATCACGGGTGTCGCCGGACAGGTGCATGTTCACCAGCAGCTGGTCCATGGCGGTGTTGCCGCAGCGCTCCCCCATGCCGAGCGCGGTGCCGTGCACCCTGTCGACGCCCGCCTCGATCGCGGCCAGCGCGTTGGCCAGGCCCAGCCCTCTGTCGTTGTGCCCGTGCCATTCGATGGGCACGGACTCGAAGCCGTGGCCGGCGAGGATCTCCTCGCTCACGTATCCGACGAGCGTCCTGGTCCCGCGCGGCGTGGCGTGGCCCACCGTGTCGCAGAGGCAGATCCGCTGGGCGCCCTCGTACAGAGCCACGTGGGCGATGAGCCGGAGCATGTCAGGGCAGGTTCGCGTGGCGTCCTCCACCACGATGCACGCCGGAAGATTCTCCCGCCGCCCGAATTGCATGGCCGCCGTGACCGTATTTACCAGATGGTTTTCCGTCCAGCCCTCCGCGTATATCCTAATGGGACTCGTTCCGATAAACGCCATTACCCCGACGGCGCGACCCGTGGCCTGGCTGATTTGGGCTATGGGAATGATGTCTTCCGGGACGGTGCGCGCGGCGCAATGGAGGTCCAGCGGCAACCGCAGGTCCTGGGCGTGCTGAGCGAGCCGGGCGGCGAAGAGCGCGGCCTCGGGCCCGGTGGCCGGCATGCCGATGCTGGCGGCGTCGATCCCCAGCCTGGCCATCAGCCGCAGGAGCTCGGCCCGCTCCTCGAGGGTGGGCTGGCGGACGGAGGGGCTCTGCAGCCCGTCACGCAGCGACTCGTCGTTCAGCTCCACCTGCCCGGCCGGCTGCGTCTCGGGCGGGCGGATGTCTGACCGGTTCCAGTCGAAAATTACCGCGCCTGTTCCGCTTCTCATTTCCGGGAAGCCGTCCTCTCTTATAATAAGATGGCCGAGACGGTAGGCCGACGTTAACAACGGAACGCGACACCAACAAGTCCAGGCCCGAAAGAACGGGTGGCGCGAGGACCGGACAATCGCCGGTATCGAAAGATGTAGGATCCGCTACCCCCTTCGGAGATCTGCATTAACGGAAGTCCTCGGTTGGCTCATAATCACGCCATGGTGACCCAGGAAGCCCTTCCGCACCGCGTCCCCGCTCGTACGCTCCTCAAGTGCCTCGTCGAGGCTCGCCCGTCGGTCCTGGCGATGTACCTGCTCAGATTCGCCACCGGCGCGGCGTTCGGGGTGTCCTCCATGATCGGGGGCTCTGTGCCGGGGGTGGCGGGCGCCACGCCCGAGCGGACCGGGTCGTCGGTGGCGCGGGGTCCCGGAGGAACCGCGGAATGGCTGGGGTGGTCGGCGCCACAGGTGCTGGGCGGGGCAGCGGTATGGGTCCTGGCGATCCTGTCCGCGTACCTGCTCAACGGCGTGAGCGACGTCCAGGAGGACAGGGCCAACGACTCCCGCCGCCCCATCGCGGCAGGCGAGCTACGGCCGGAGTCGGCCGCGGCGGTCGCGAAGGCGGCCGCGGCGCTGTCCCTGGTGGGCGCCGTCCTCCTCGGCCCCACGCTCGCGCTGGCGGTAGCGGCCGTGCTGGTGCTCGGCTACGCGTACTCGATGCCCCCGCTCAGCCTCAAACGCCACGCTGTGGGCGCGGCAGGCACGGGGGTGGGAGCCGCACTCCTCAGCTACGTGGCCGGCTACGCCAGCGTCGCCCAAGGGACGGCACCCGGCACGGGGGCACTCGTGTTCTCGGTCGTGATGTCGCTGTGGGTCGGCCTCGTGGGCACGCTGGCAAAGGACCTCCCGGACGCGCTGGGCGACGCCGCGGCGGGCCGGCGCACGGTCGCGGTGCTGTACGGCGAGCCGCTTCTGCGCCGAATGATGGCGCTCGCGGCCGGCGCCCTGTGTGGCGGCCTCTGGCTGGCCGCGGCGGCCGTCGCGCCGGAACTGGGCCTGGCGGCCTGGGTGTTGACGCTGGGGGCGAGCGTTGTCGCCGCGCTGGCCCTGACCCACGTGACGCGGGGCTGCCGCCCCAGGAAACGCCGCCTGTACCGAGCCTTCATGGCTTCGCAGTACGTGACTCATCTGTGTCAACTCGTGTCAGTCGGCGTACCCTCAATGGTGTCCAGTTGACACCGTTGCTCCCCGCATGGCGGGCTCCGGTTGGTTTGCCGCGAGTGGAGGACCCGTGGCCGCAGACGCCAAACCGCATGGGTCGCCGTGGGACGAGTTAGCCCAGTCCCTGGAGGGGGAGCGAGCCGCGATGCTGCTCGCCTACGAGAGGGAGCTGCACGAGGCAGGCAATCCGATCGTCCGCGAGCGGGAGTCGAGAGCCCAGGCACTGGCCCAGGCGGACGCCACCCTGACCGACCTGATCCGCAGCCTGAGGGACCGGCAGGTCACCATGGAAACCGAGCGGTCGCTGCTCACCAGGGACATCGGGGAGAGCAGGGCCGCGAGCCGACTCGACCCGCGTGACTCGCTTCGGGCGGCTGGCACACTCTTCGAGATCATCCTGGCCCAGGTGGAGCGCCGCGTCGCCACCGAGCGGGGCCCACTGGAGCTGCTGACGCTGACCGCCCTGGCGGTGAACGAGAGCATCAACACCAGGATCAGGGAGGCGGCCAGCGCGTACACCGGCTACCTGCTCAACATCATCCACCAGGCGCATCTCAACGAGCGTCGCCGGATCGCCAGGGAGCTGCACGACCGGGTGGGGCCAGGTCTCAGCGTCGCCCACCGCCAGCTGGAGCTCTTCGAGATGTTCTCCACGAGCGGGCCGACGCGGGCCGCTTCCAGCGCGGGAAAGGCCAAGCAGGCCGTCGGCGAGGCGATGCACAGCCTGCGCGCCGTCACCTCGGAGCTGCGCTTCGAGGACACCGTCACAAGCATGGAGAAGGCGCTGCTCACCTTGACCGAGACGTTGCGCACCGACGAGGTGACCATCAGGGTGAGCGTCAACGGCGACGAGGCGTGGGCGCCGCCTGCCGTACGCGATGAGTCCTTCCTGGTCATCAGGGAGGCCATCCGCAATGCCGTCGCCCACGGCGACCCGGACGTGGTGCTGGTCAGGATCGACATCTCACCGCATGACCTGCGGGCCTCCATCGAAGATGACGGCGTCGGGTTCGAGACCGACCGGGCGGGCAGGGCGCGCAGCGTCGGGCTGTCGTCGATGCGGGAGCGGGCCGAGCTGATGGGCGGCACGCTCACCGTCTCCTCATGGCCGGGTCGCGGCGCTCACGTCGAGCTGCTGGTCCCGCTGCCGGGACGGCGGGAGGCCACCACCTGACCGGCCAGGTCGACCGCGCGGGTCTCCGGCGCGAACAGGACCGCCACCAGCGAGGCCGCCGCCAGCACCACGATCAGGACGGCGAGCGGCCACGACGCCCCACCGGCCGCCTGGACGAGGGCGGCGGCGACGAACGGCGTGGGGCCGCCGAACAGGGCCGCGCTTGTCTCCCGCGCGACCACGACACCGCTGAAGCGATGCCGCGTCTCGAACATCTCGATGAACAGCGAGGCCTGGGCCACGCCCATGGCCACCAGGCCGAAGGCCATCGCCATCGTGGCCGCGGCCACGATGAGCACGGGCCTTCCCGTGTCCAGCAGAAGGACCATCGGCCCGGCGAAGGCCATCAAGAACAGACAGCCGAAGAACCAGACGGGTCGCCGTCCGACCCGGTCGACCAGCCGGCCGAAGAGCGGTACGGCCAACACCGCGGCGGTGCCCGCCACCACGTTGGCCGTCAACCCGACGGCCGGTGGCAGGCCCAGTGTCCGGCTGACATAGGAGAGCAGGTACACCGACACCAGGTAGTAGACCGCGACGAAGGGCCCGTTGGCCGCGAACGCGACCAGGAGGCGGCCGGGCCGGCGGCGGATCAGGTCGCATAACGGCAGCCGGACCCGCCGCTCCGAGGACGCCTGGAACGCCTCGGTCTCGGAGATCCGCGTCCGCGTGTAGAGGCCCACCGCCAGGGTGAGGACGCTCAGCAGGAACGGAACTCGCCAGCCCCAGGCCGCGAACTGGTCCGGGGGCAGGGTGGCGAAGCCGGCGAACATCACGGTGGCCAGCACGATGCCGGCGAAGTAGCCGATGCTCGGCTGCCCGGCCCGCATGCCCCTGCGCTCCCGCGGGCCCGATTCGGCCGCGACGAGTATCGCGCCGACGTATTCGGCTCCGGCGCCGAACCCCTGCGCCACGCGGAGGACGACGAGCAGGATGGGGGCGGCCACGCCGATGGTCTCGTAGCCGGGCAGCAGACCGATGCCCACCGTGGCCGTGCCCATCAGCAGCAAGGTGAGCACCAGGACCGGGACCCGGCCCAGGCGGTCGCCCAGGTGGCTCATCACGATGCCGCCGATCGGTCTGGCAAGCAGGCCGACGGCGAACGTGGCCAGCGAGGCGAGCATCGCCGTGCCAGGCCGGGTCTCGGGAAAGAACTGTTCGCCGAAGACCAGCGCGGCGCCCAGCCCGAACAGCGCCAGGTCGTAGGACTCGATGACGGTGCCCACGACGGTCGCGGTCACGACGCGGGGCCCGGTGTTCACGCGGTCGACATCGGTTGCCATGAAACCCCCAAACCCCCTTACCTTAGGGCCAGTCCGCGGCCTTTTGTATCCTTCGGACCACGAAGCGAACCTTCGGTGAGCGGTCTTGTCCACGGGAGGGGCCGGCCGTACCGTCGAGCCGTCCATGGGGCGGAAGGACGGTGCTCAGATGATCGAGTTCCGCGTGCTGGGCCCGGTCGCGGTGTGCCGTGACCGCCGCGACATCACGCCCAGGGCGGCACGCCTGCGCCAGGTGCTCTCGCTGCTGCTCCTCCAGAGGAATCAGGCCGTTCCGCTCGGCGCGCTGCTGGACGAGCTCTGGGGGGAACGCGCTCCCAAGACCGCTGTGACTACCGCGCAGACCTACGTCTACCGCCTTCGCACGCAGCTGGGGAGAACCCACCTCGTCACTACGCCGCACGGCTACCTGCTGCGCGCGGAGGAGGACGCCGTGGACGCCACGCTGTTCCACCGGCGTCTCGGCGAAGGTCACCGGCTGCTCGAGGAGGGAGACAGGGAAGCCGCCGCCCGCACCCTCAGGCAGGCGCTGGGCCTGTGGTCCGGCGACGCCTTGGCCACCGTGACCCAGGGGCCGGCGCTGCGGGCTCACGCGGTCTTCCTGGAGGAGAAGCGGCTGCACGCACACGAGCTGGTCATCAGGACCGAGCTGGAGCTGGGGCTGCATCGCCAGCTGGTGGGCGAGCTGCGCGGGCTGGTGACGACCCATCCGCTGAACGAGTGGTTCCACGCGCAGCTCATCACGGCTCTCCACCGGTCCGGGCGGCGGAGCGAGGCGCTGCTGGCCTACGAGCACCTGCGTGCCGTACTCGCCAGTGAACTCGGCGTGGACCCGTCCCCGGAAGTGGAGCGGGTCCAGCGCGAGGTGCTGTCGATCGGCTAGGACCAGGGCGCCATCGGATACCAGATGAGATCGCGCCGGGCCAGCAGCCTGACGTCCCAGTACAGCAGGGTGAAGACGCCCACCACGAGGAGCGCGGCCCCGGCGACCACTGCCGCCCGGCCCGGCTTGGCCGTGAACCACCGGTGCAGCCGGCCACCCGCGAGCCCGGCGAGGAGCAGGAAGATCACCGCAACCAGGAGGATGTTGCCGACCGACTGCAGGACGAAGGCCAGCGCGCCGTAGAGGGGGTCCTGGCTGGCGGCGGTGTCGCGGAAGAGCTGCCGGAACAGGCCGTACGGGCGCCCGACGAGGAAGCCGCCGATCAACGCGCCCATGAGCAGGACGCGGGCGTGCGGGAAGCGCGTCGCGACTCGCCGCAGCGGGTCACGGACCACGCCAAGCGCGGCCAGCCCGAGATAGATCATCACCAGCCCGATCAGGCCGAAGGCGACCATGGACTGGATCGAACGCGGCGAGAGCCCGGAGCCGGAGGGCGCCGTCGAGGCCTGCGGCATGCCCTCGCCCAGCACGGCGGCGATCACGCCGTAGGTGGCGGACACCACCACCATGCCCACGACGAGCCAGCCGAGCGGGCGCAGCGCGCTCACCAGGCGGCCGCGAACGCCCTCCCCCTCGCCGAACAGGGGGGCGAGGGCGCCGAAGACGGCCACGTTGCACGCGGTGAACGTGCCCGCCACGCCGGTCACGAAGGCGAAGACCATCCCCGCCGCGGTGCCCGTGAAGGCGAAGCCCTGAGGGTCCTCTCCCAGGAGGGTGGTGGCGACGGTGCCGCCGATGACCTTGTCGACGAACGTCGCCGACCAGATCATGCTCAGCACGGCGCCGCCCAGCACGCTCAGGATGACGATCAGGGTTCGGCGGGTGGGCACCTCGGCCTGCCGCACGGGCTGCTGGGTAAGAGTCATGACGTCCCTCCCTGAACGGCGGCCGTCTCGGCGGCCGGTACCCGCACCAGCGGAAGCCCCACGGTCGCGTCCGCGTCGGTGGAGTTCTCGATCTGCAACAGCAGCCAGCTGAGCCCCTCGATCCAGCGGCTGCTCGACAGCGCTCCCGCGTCGGCCGTGTCGAAGCCGATGCGCTGGACGAGGTCGGCCACGCAGGCCTTGGCCCACATGTCGTCACCCGCCACGGGAATGGTCAGCCGTTCGTGGCCGGAGCCGAGCTCGCCGAGCCGCTTGGCGGCCACGCAGTTCAGCGCCTTCACCACGTGCCCTGCGGGCATGGCCTGCGCGATGCGCTCGGCGGCGGACATCTCGGGCCGCTCCCGGCCTTCCATCAAGCCGGGATTGGACACGTCGATGAGCACCTTGTCCTTGACCAGACCCCGGATGCGCGGAGCGATCTCCTCGCACGTGGCCTCGACCGGTGTCGCCAGGATCACCACGTCGCCGTTGGCCACCACCCATTCCAGCGGGCCGGCGACGGCGCCCTGGACCTGGCGCGCCAGCTGGGCGGCGGACCGGCGCACCCGACTGGTCAAGAACAGCCGGGTGCCCTTGCCGGACAGTGCCCGCGCCAGCGCCGTGCCCATCTGACCGCTTCCGACGATGCTGATCGCGGTCTTGGTTCCTGAAGGCATGGCCGCGGCCCTGCGCCGCGCCGTGCCTTCGCGCCACCGTAAGGTCTGTGTGGTCACTGCACTCCTCCACCTATCAACTGGTCCGAATAGCGCTCGAGAGCCCGCCGCAGCTGGCCTGGGACGGCCACCGGCGTCAGCCCGGTGTCCGTGCGAAGCATGCAGGCGATCGTCTGGGATCCCCGCGCCACCAGCTGCGCGGGGTCGATGTTGACCCGGTAGTAGGCGAAGTCCATGGTGACGCGGTTGTGGTCCAGGCCGCTGAGGGTCATGCGGATGGAGACCCGGTCGAAGGCGTACAGCTCGCCGAAGTAGTCGCACGAGCACGCCAGCGTGACCATCGCGAGACCGTCGTTCAGCTGAGCCAGTGTCTCCGGAGCGTGCTCGGCCAGGAAACGTTCCCTGCACTCCCCCTGCCAGGTCAGGTGCTCGGCGAAGTAGACGTTGCCGACCAGGTTCGTGTCCGCGAAGGTCACGAGGTGCTCATAGGCGTAGTAAGGGCGCACTGTTCTCCTTCCATGAATACGGTGACGGCGACCGGGTCCTGCTCCCCCTCGACCTCCACCAGGGCGGAGACCAGCAGGTCGTCGCCCGCCCTGAGGACCGCCCAGCCCTGGTCGTAGACGCCCTGGATCACCGGCGGCGCCTCGCCGTGCCGTCCGGCTGTGGCAAGGCAGTCCCTGATGCCGCGCGTGCGCGCCAGGACGTGGCCCACCGGCTCGGCGGCCAGCCGTACCAGCTCACCGGTCAGGCCGGGCCAGGGATCCACACCATCCGGTACGGCTCGCGCGACCTCGGCGCGCGCCAGCATCGCGGAGTCCGGCGGCAGGATCTCGAGTTCGAGGTCCTCGCCGAGGCCCAGCTCGACATCCACACCGGGCAGGTGGGAGGCGAGCGCGCGGGTCAGGTAGGGCCTCAGGAGGAGTCTCGGCCAGCGGGTGAAGGCCGGCAGCGGCCCGACGTCCCGCAGCCGCAGTCCCTCCCAGGTGACGACCGGTTCCCCCGTGACCTGGGAGACCACCACGTCGTAGGTGTAGTCGGCGCCCTCCCTTGACCGCTCGGCCGCGGCGAGCACCAGGTGGTCGCCCGAGACCACCCGCTGATGGATCGTCATGCGGTCGCAGCCGACCGGCAGCAGCCGCCGGTGCGGAACGCACGCCTGCAGAACGTGGATGGTGGCGTCGTTGCGCGCGTGGTCCCCCAGCTCGGTGTCCCCTGCCTCACCACCGGGCGCGAGCACGGCGGTGCACGCGGTGGCCGACAGATGCTCGTAGCCTCGCAGCAGCTGGAAGGCGGGCCCGTGGAAGAACAGCGGGCCGTAGAGCCGGGCGGCGGCGTGCCGCGGCACCGGCGACCGGTGCGCAGGCACCTCAGGGACCGCCGCGCCATCCGCGGGGTCACCGGCCCTGCAGCTGAAATGGTCGACGGCGAAGCCGGTCTCGTCGCTGAGAATGGCGACGTCGACCCCCTTGTCCTCGCGCACCTGGGCGCAGATGCGGATGGTGCGGCCACCCTCCTCCGGGACCACGATCGGGCGGGTGAAGCGGCCCAGCTCCAGTGAGGTCGCGGCCCGCCCGGTGAGCAGCCGCGCCGCCTGTGCCATGGCCTCCATGGCGCATACCGCCGGCAGCACGCGCAGCCCGTCGATCCTGTGGTCGGCCAGGAACGAGTCCCGCTCCGTGGTGAGCACGGCTTCGGCCACCAGCTCGACACCGGGCACGTGCAGTCGCACGTGCTCCAGGTAGCGAGCCGTCCCCGGTTCGGTGACCGCGGCACGGTCCAGTGAGGGATGCCTGCCGGAGATCACGAGCGAGGGCGCCTGCGGGCGCGTCGCCAGTACCTGGAGCAGGAACTGAACGCCGCGGGCCACGGGCAACGGCGTGACACCGACCCGTTCGAGGTCGCTCAGGACGTGCAGCCGCTCCCCCATGCCCGCGCCCGACCAGGCGGTCCAGTCGAGGTTGCACACGTAGGCGCCGGGCAGGCGGGACCGCAGGCTGCGCATGAGCTCACGCATGCGGCCGTTGGCCAGCGCGTAGTGGGCCTCGCCGTGCAGGCCGTACCTGCCGATCACGGATCCGTAGGTGATCAGGACGCGTAACCTGTCGGTGTCCAGCGCGTCCAGGACCGTGCGGAGACCGCGCACCTTGGGTGCGGCGTGCTCGGCGAAGTCTGCGGCGCTCAGGTCGGTGAACCTGGCCGGACGGTTGACGCCGCTGCTGTGCACGAGAGCCGTGACAGGGCCCAGGGCCCGCGTGGCGGCTGCGACCCCCCGGCGGACGGCCCCGGCGTCGCAGACGTCGGCCGCGGCGTAGTGGAAGACCGCTCCGGTCTCCTTCAGCCTTTCGAGGTTGGCGCGCAGTTCCTCGTCGTGGTCAGGGTCTCCGCGGCCGAGCAGCGCCAGCCGTACCCCTCGTGAGGCCAGCCCGAGAGCGGTCTCCAGGCCGATGCCCCGGCCACCACCGGTGATGAGCGCCACATCATCGGGCCCGAGCCCGATGTCCGTCCCCGTGGCGGACTCCAGCGGCCGGTGGGTGACGGCGAAGATCTGCGCGTCGTCGCAGACGAGCAGCTCTTCGGCCATGGCGCCGGGAGCGGCGATCACCTTGGCCAGCGCCTCGGCGGCCACCGGGCAGCGGCCGGGGCAGTCGGTGCGCACCAGGCGGATGACCTGGCCGGGGTGCTCCTGGCGGAGTGTTCCGACGAAGCCTGAGGCGGTGTCACCCTGATCGATCACGACCAGCGCCGCTCCTGAGGCCACGGCCTGACGGGAGGCGTCGATGAGGACGGCGATGTCCTGCTCGCCGGGGTTGGCGGGGAGGAAGACCAGCATGGCCGCAGGCGCGTGCGGCGCCGTGACCAGGCGCGGCTCGACCACGTCACGCAAGGGCGCGAGGCCGTGCACCTGCCAGGCATGGGGCTCGGCGGGGGCCTCCGCGAGCTCCACGGGATGCGCTTCGGGGACGAAGAGGCGATGCCAGGGCGACAGGCCGCGTGGCACCGCCGGCTCGGCCTCCCGTGCCCCGGAGGGCAGCTCCCGCACGGCGGCGACGAGGTCGGCCACCGTGGCGTCGGCCAGAGAGGGCGGCAGCTCGGGCACCGCCCTGTCACAGGCGTTGGCCGCGTCCACCACGAGCTGGGCCACGCGCAGCGAGTTGAGGTGGAGGTCCCCGATCAGCAGGTCGGTCTCGCTGATCGCCTCGCTCGGCAGCTCGAGCGCCGCGGCGACCAGATCGCGCACCAGCGCGTCGACGTCGCCTCCCGCTGGGCCCGTCTCGGGCTCGGTGCGGGCCGGGGTCTGCCCATCCGTCCGCTCGCATGGGTTGACCAGGAAGGACGGGTCCCGCCACAGGTCGAAGGGACGGTGGAAGCCTGAGGCGAACATGGCTCGCAGATCGTCCACGGCACCGACAGCGTGCAGCGCGGCGGCCACCTGGCACAGTCCCTCGGCCGAGGCCGCCCCCACGTCCAGGGAGACGGCGGGCACGTCGGTGATGCCCTCGGCCAGGGTCGCCAGCCCGCGGCCCGGCCCCACCTCCACGAGCAGGTCGCAGTCCCGCGAGAGCAGCTCGACGGCTTGGCGGAAGAGCACAGGGCCGGTGACCTGCGCGGCCAGCGCCCGTCGCAGATCCGTCGCGGGCGTCGCCTTCGCTCCCAGGATCGTGGAGTAGACGGGCCGGGAGATGGGGTTCATCGGCATCGTGGCCAGGTGATTGGACAGGGGCCACTCCGCCGCGAGCATGGCCCTGGTGTGGAAGGCGTGGCTCACCTGCAGCCTGGTGCACTGCATGCCGTCCCCTCGCGCCCTTGCCAGCACGCGCTCGAGGTCCCCGACCGGGCCGCCGACGACCAGGGAGGCGCCGTTGTCGGCCGAGATCACCAGCTCGGTGTCGTCGATCAGCCGGGCCACGGTCTCGGCCGGGGCCTGAATGGCGGCCATGCCGGTCCCCGCCTCGCCCTCCTCGCTCATCACCCGGCCGCGGAAAGTGACCAGGTCCAGGGCGTCCGATTCGGAGAAGGCGCCCGCCCAGCACAGGGCGGTGATCTCGCCGAGGCTGTGCCCGACCGCCGCGACGGCGTTCACCCCCAGCCGGTCCAGCCAGCGCAGGCCGGCCATGGACGCCGAGAAGATCTGGGGCTGGGCGATCGAGGTGTCCACGGGCCCGTCGTCGCGTTCCCCTGTGCCGAAGGAGACCTCGGACAGCACGGAGCCGAGAGCGCCGGGGCCGGTGGGCACCGGTGCGCCCTGCCCCGTGAGCAGGAGGCCCACCCGGCCCTCGGCGCTGTCGGAGACGAAGATCCCCGGAGCGGTGAGCAGTCTGCCCTCGCCTGCCTCGGCCAGCATCGCGGCGGCCTGCTCGGCGCGCCTGCCCAGCTGTGCCGGCTCCCGCGCCACGATCCCGACGCGGTGACGGCGGCTGCCGGTCGAGGCCGCCAGGCTCGCCGCGAGGTCCACGTGGTCGGCGAAGGACATCGTCGCGGCCACCGCGGCGGTCCTCGCCAGCGTCGCCGCCAGCTCCTCGACGGTGTCGGCGGCGAAGACGAACGCCTCGTGGCTGCGCGGACGCCTGGCCATGCGGCGCTCGGTCGTGGAAAGGGGGCGACCCACCCGCCGCATGGCGGCTTCGAGCACCACGTGGGCGTTGATGCCGCCGAACCCCATGGCACTCACCGCCGCCCGCAGGGGGGCATCGGGCCAAGGCTCGGCCTCGGCGACGACGCGAAGCGGGACACCCGACGTGCGCAGCAGCTCGTGCGGCTCCTCACAGCCGGTGGTCGGGGGGATGACCTGGCGTTGCAGCGCGGTGGCCGCCTTCAGCAGTCCCGCCACCCCGGCCGCCGCCTTGGTGTGGCCGATGTTGGCCTTGATGGAGCCCAACGCGGCGGGCGTTAGCTCGCGGCCGCCGCGCTGGGCTTCCATGAGGGCGGCGAGCTCCACGCCGTCGCCGACAGCGGTGCCGGTTCCGTGCCCCTCGAACAGTGCGACGGTCTCGGGCCCCCACCCGGCACGCCGGTAGGCCCGCTCGATCGCCAGCAGCTGCCCTCCGCGTTCGGGACGGGTGATGCCGCCCTGACCGTCTGATGAAACACCCCAGCCGCTGATGACCGCGACCGGGACGCGACCCGCGGCCAGTGCGTCGTCCAAGCGCATCAGCGCGACCATCCCGCAGCCTTCGCCGGGCCAGAAACCCGTGGGCCGGGCGTCGTAGACGCGCATGGCTCCGTTCGCCAGCGCGCCGGTCCTGGCGAACCCGACCAGTTCGAAGGGGTCGAGGCTGAGGTCCACCCCGCCCGACAGGGCGAAGTCGATCTCTCCGTCCCGCAGCGCCGTACAGGCAGCGATGACCGCCAGCAACGACGACGAGCAGGCCCCGTCCACGGTGTAACCGCCGCCGCCCAGGTCGAAGTAGTTGCAGATGCGGCCGGCGATGGTGTTGGCCAGCCCGCCCGCGAGGGTCTCGTCGGACGGCTCGGCGAAGGGGGCCTTGAAGATCTGCTCGGCCCGCGCCAGCAGACCACGCAGACGGTCGGGGTCCTCGGCGGCGAGCGCCTCGCGCATCACGCGTTCCACGTACGGCCAGCGCAGCCGCAGGGCGGCCGCCCTGCTGAACTCCCCGGCCATGGTGTTGCCCACCACCACGCCCACCCGTCGCCGGTCCAGCCCTTCGGCCCCGCCGTACCCGGCGTCGGCCAGCGTGTCCGCGGCGACTTCGAGGGCCAGCCAGTGCGCCGGATCCGTGGCCCGGTGAACAGGTCCTGGGATGCGGAAGCGGGACCGGTCGAACTCCCAGCCCTCCAGCACCGCGGCGTGCTCGACGTAGGTGCGGTCGGGGTCGCCGGGATCGAAGCTGCGGTAGCCCGGGTCCAGCCGGACCGCGGGGATCGGCCGGAACGTCCGGCGGCGGGACAGGACCAGTTCCCACAGCTGCCCGGGATCGCGGGCGTCCGGATAACGGCAGCCCGTCCCCACGATGGCGATGGCAGAACTCATGATCAGCTCCTCAGCCGGCCACGGCGGGTTCCCGCACCCGGACCGGCTCGCCGGCGAGCGCGGCCCTGCGCCGCGAGATCGAGACGAATGCGAGCCCGACGCCGCGGATGGCGCACACGATGCTCAGCGCGAAGAACAGGCCGAACACGATGTGGAGTGAGACCAGCAGGCCGTAGACCACGGCCGTCCCCACCCCGAACGCGACCTGCCGCCAGGGCGCCACCGGCGTGGTCCCCGGGTCGGTGATCATGTAGTTGGTGTAGAGAATGAACGCCGTCCCTGTCATCACCAGCAGGGCGCTCCACGTCGAGGTGCCGTCCACGGCGGTTCGGATGAGCGCCTGCGCCACGAAGCCGCCGACCCAGCCCAAGATGAGGGGCATCTTGCCCGTGAGCTTGGCGTTGAGCATGGTGCCCGCGGACAGGATGGCCAACGGGATGATCCAGTCGACCGGGCCCGAGACGAACTCGGTGAAGTGGTACGGCGGGGCGATGCCGACCCAGGGGAAGAGCAGCAGCACGGCGACGATCCCGAAGTTGGACGGGTTGAGCACGTGCCGGACGCTGCTCCTGCCCGAGCGGTCGATCACGGTGACGCGGAAGAGGTACTTGGAGGTGATGGCGATCACCACCGCGAGCAGCACCGGTTCCAGCCGGGCGTTGGCGTACATCAGCATCGCGCAGGCCAGGGCGCTGATGTGCGCGGGCAGCAGGAAGTCCATGAGCTTGACCCAGCCGCCCAGGTACTTGGCCGGGCGCCGCCTGGCCCGCGCGTCGATGGTCTCCAGTCCCAGCTCCACCGCGTAGGCCAGGAGGACGGCGGCGATCGGTGTGATGAACGCCTGCTCGAAGCCGAGAAGAAGATGGCCGATGATGTTGAAGGCCGTGATGGACATGGCGAACCTGCGAAGGGCCGCCGTCCTGGGGTCGCGCGTCATGGTCATACCTCCGGACGAAGGAGCAGTTCGTGCCAGCCGGGCTTCAAGGCGGCGTCGGTGGTGTGGCGCACGCCGCAGCCGTCACGCCAGGTCACGGTGACCGGGACCGCGGCCGCCGGGTCGGCCAGCGCGAACAGCAGCTCGGAGGCGGAGACTCCACCGTGGCCGTTGGCCGGGTAGAGCTGGGCGGAGGCGATGCCGGCCGCGCCCGAGCGCAGCGTCACGCTCGCGCCTACGGCCGCGGTCGTGGTGGTCGACGAGCCGCAGCCCGCGGGCCGCTTCAGGGTCAGGCCCAGGTACGGCAGGTCGGTGGGCCTGGTGTTGCGGTAGACGTAGGAGGCTCGCCACTGGTTGGCCACGGCGAAGTCCAGCTTGCCGTCGTGGTCCACGTCGGCCAGGGCGATTCCCCTGGAGACGCCTCGGTCCGCCACGCCGAGCCGGTCGGCGATGTCGTGGAAGCGGCCGGCCCGGTTGCGTGCGAAGAACGGATTGGGGTCAGATCCCGAAATATCGTCGCCTGGGATGAATTGTGGCCAGAGGGCGGGATTGCTCACCACGCCGTCGTTGGCCATCGCCAGCTCCTGCAGGTTCGCCCATCGGTTGTCGCCACCGGCGACGAACCCGGTGGCCTGGAGCACCTGCACGTCGCCGTCCCCGGCGAAGTCCCCGGCCTTGATGTCCCAGCCCCAGCCCGACCTGGACAGCCCGAGCGGCTCGCTGAGGTCGTCGTAATGGGCCGTGCCTCCCTCCCCCAGCGCCTCGCGCCGGGTGCTGACCCAGGCGAAGTTGCTCTCGAGCAGGGCGAATTGCTCGGTGATGTTGCTCACCACCATGTCGGGCGCGCCGTCGTCGTTGAGGTGGGTGAAGGCCACGCCCATCCCCTTGAAGGAGTCGCGCCCGATGACCTTGGACTTGGGTGTCGTCAGGTGCCTGATGCCGCCTTGGACCTCGAAGCGGGGCCGGCCCGGCGTCGACAGGTTGCGCAGCAGGTGGTCGGTGCCGAAGTCGTTGGCGAAGTAGAGCTCGGGCAGGCCGTCGTCGTTCAGGTCCTGCGCGCCGATGGCCAGCGTCCAGCTCTTGGCCACGGCCGCGTCCAGCACGCCCGGCACGTCGGAGAACCGTGCCTCACCCGGCTTGCCCGCGTTCAGCAGGATGCGGTTGGCCCCGCCGTTGACCGAGGCCGACATGGAGGCCTGCATGTGCAGCTCATCCTGCCGGGCAGCCGGGTCGAGCACCCTCGCGCCGTCGGGGAAGTAGTTGCCGACGACGATGTCGGTCCTGCCGTCGCCGTCGACGTCGGCGAGCGAGGCCGCGTTGCTGTTCCACACCTGGTACGGCTTGACCAGCTCCTGCGCGGTGAACGCCGGAGCGCCCCCCGAACGCAGGAACAGCACCGGCGATCGGCCCCAGTAGTAGACCATCGCGTCCGTGCGGCCGTCCTGGTTGAAGTCGCCGGTCACGCAGCCCATCGGCGCCATGGTCGAGGTGTACGGCAGGCCGCCGGGCGTGAGCGTGACGACCGGATACCGGGCGCCCGTGCCTGGCACCGGGCGGATCGTCACCGAGTCGTCCCGGGTGTCCACCAGGCACACGTCGTCAGGGCGCCCGTTGCCGTCCACGTCGTCCAGGGCGAGACCGGCGCCTACGGAGGAGATCCAGTGGCTGATCCGCTTGTAGGCGGGCGCGACCGCCCGGACCGTTCGCCGGGTGTCGGTCTGGTTCAGCGCCGTCTGCCGGAAGGAGAAGCGGTCGGCGAGCCGGTCCTCCTCCGCCAGGGAGGTGGACGGGAGCCGTGCGGCGAAGATCCCGCCGGTGATCAGCACCACCGAGCAGAAGGCGGCCGCACCCGCCCGCAGTCTTTCGATCATGTCGTCTCCTTCGCCTGGTGAGCCTCCGCCCAGGCGTGGCGGATCCGCGCACGCCACGCCTCGTAGGCGGCCGGGGAGCTCGGCGGGCATGCCACCTGCTCGAACGCGCGGTCGGTCCAGGCCGCCGCGGTGGCCAGGTCCGTGCCGGTCAATCTCTCCACGGCGATAGCCGAGCCCGGGGGCCTGATGCCGGACAGGTGGTGCGCCTTGGCCGCGAAGGCCGCTCCCTGGGCGAGGTCCGCGCGATAGCTCGCACCGAGAGTGGCCAGGTCGTCCACGCCATCGGCCGGCAGCGCGCCGGTGTAGCAGGCGGCCAGCCCGATCCCGGCCCACAGATCAGCCCGGCGCTCCGGGGCGAATCCTTCGATCGTCTTCGCGACGCGCTCCGGCTCGGCTGCTCCGTAGAACCACAGTGCGCGGCCCACGCCCTGGTCCCTGATCGCCCTGACAGGACCGCGGGCCGCGCGCTCGATCCACCGCCGGCCGAAGACCGCCTCGGGCCGGAAGAACGCCTGGTGGAAGCCCCAGCCGTCCCAGGCCAGCCAGCCCAGCAGGGGATGCCATGGGCGGGTGAGCTTCCAGACGGGCAGCCGCAGCCGGGCGTAGGCCCATCCCGCGCCGACCGTGATGAGATGGATGTAGCTCGCGCCCTGCTCCTCGCGGAGCTCCTGGAGCCGCCGTCCGCCCGACAGGCTCAGCACATCGAGCAGGCACCTGCTCATGCCCGCGCCCTCGTAGGCGAATCCGCGGAACTCCGGCGCCACGCCGGACAGGTCGAGCGGGCCGGAGGCTCGGGCGAGGCCATCGTTGTAGCCGAGCACGAAGCTGTGGACCACCTCTTCGAGCCGGTCCCGCACACCGGGGGCGGCCTGGGGGAAGCCTAGCCCTGCCAGGGTGAGCCGCCCAGGATCGAGGGCGAGCGCGCGACGTAGCGGTGTCGCGGTCATGGTCTACCTCACTGGATCTAGTAGGACAGGGCCCGGCCCGCAGGGCTGCGAAGATCAAGATTTTCGAGTACGACAGGCGTCCTTCTAGGCTTTTTCGCTCGTATTTGGCGCATCGCCCTTTGCCTTCCTCATTTATCTGTACAAATCACCACCATTTTCCTCATATCAGCACGGGCGACGCCTTATCTGAAGACCTAGATGGGCACTCCCCTAGGGGTAGCCGTCTGGCTAGCCTCAAAAGCCGCCAAGCAGCGAAAATCACGCCCCCGCACATCGGACGGGGACGTGATCGAAGAATGACTTATTCGTCAGGGGTTGTATGTGCTGCGCAATGCAATGGCTACAGCGAGGGTCCGGTTCGAGCAGTTGAGTTTCGCCAGAACATTGGACACCAGACGTTTGACGCCGTGCTGGGAGATATGCAGGCGCAGCGCGATCTGCTTGTTGCCGAGCCCCTCGACCAGCAGGTCGAGCACCTCACGCTCGCGCGGGGTGAGGGTGTTGATACGCGACCGGGACTGGCGGATGTCCTCCCTCGCCCGGCTCAGCAGTCGGTTGGCCAGGAACGACGGCATCGGCACGTCGCCGGCCACCACCCCGGAGATGGCGGCGGCCAGCGCCTGCGCGGTCAGCTCCTCCTGGACGAGGAAGCCGTTGCACGGCACCGCGGTGGCCGAGTCGAGGCCCTCGTCGTCCACCCCGGCCATCAGCACCAGCACTTTGACGTCGTGACGGCACACCTCGGCGGCCAGCACGCACACCTCGGCCCCGTTGAGCCCACCGAGGCCGAGAATGAGCAGGTCGAACGCTTGCTGGCGGGCCAGCTCCAGCACCTCGGACCGGAGCGCGCACAGCCGGACATGCCGCACGGGGGGAAGCGCGCCGAGCATGACGTTGAGGCCGTGCCTGACGAGGTCGTTCTCGACATGGATGGCCACCCGCAGGAAGCCGGCGCTCTCCCTGTTCAGCGTGTGGTGATAGCTGGCCGGCTCCAGGATGGGGAGCCCGCTCTTGGATCCGTTCACCTTCACAGCCATCCCCTCCAGAGGCTCGACCGGGATCGGCTATGTCCGCGACGCTACGCGGCGGGCGGGCTCCATCAATGGCTCCGGACCGAAGGTCGGATCGCGGGACCGAAAGACGCAGCCCGCCGTACAACCTTCGGACCACTCAGTCGCGCGGCCTGGCCACGACGCACACGAGGCCGGCCGAGGTCGAGGTGACGCCGGTCAAGGGAGAGGCCTCGAACCCGTGCTCCTCGACCACCGGGACCACCTTGTCGACGATCTCCCTGGCCCGTCCCGCGCCGGGCGGCTCCCAGCACAGGTGGAGGCTCCCGCCGGGAGCGAGCCAGCGGCGCAGCGCGGCCAGTTCCTTGGCAGGGGAACGCGTCCAGAACAGATTGACGTTGACCGAGAAGATCTTGTCGAAGGAGCCGTCGGCGAATTCGGCGTCCTCCAGGCCCACGACCTCGAAGCTCGCACGGCCGGCCGCGACACTCTCGCCGTTGCGCCGCATGGCCGCCTCGATGGCCACGTGGGATCGGTCGATGGCGGCGAGGCTGCCCTCCTTGAGCCGGTCGAGGACGAGCGCGGCGGCGACGCCGCGACCGCATCCGATCTCCAGCACACGATCCGAGGGCGCGAGCTCCAGCGTCTCCACCGCCCAGACCAAACGCTCAGGTACCGCTTTTTCAGCCATGGCGACAACGTATCCCGCCCAGGCGGAATCTGGCGGATACCGAAAAGAATCTGTCAGCAGCAGGAAACGCCCCCGGCTCACACTCTCCCCTTTCCTATAGAAACGAGCAAAAAGGGCATTTCTGGAGGAGAGTTGTCATGCCGGAGACAGTGGTGGCCGATTTCGAAACCCTCTACCGGGGTGCGTCTCCGGTGCCAGGTATGGAATTCGAAACAGTCCCATGGGACATCGGAGAACCGCAACCGGCGGTCGTCGAGTTCGAGGGCACGGGGCAGGTCGGCGGCGAAGTGCTCGACGCCGGATGCGGCGCGGGCGAGAACGCCATCTTCCTCGCCGCCCGCGGATACCGGGTGACGGGCGTGGACATCGCGCCCACCGCGATCGAGTGGGCACGGCAGCGCTCGCGCGACCGCGGCGCCGAGGTGGAGTACGCCGTCGCCGACGTCACCGACCTCCGCGGTTACGACCGCCGCTTCGACACGATCATCGACAGCGCCGTCTTCGACTGCCTCGACGCCGAGCAGCGCGACCGCTACGCCGCCGCGCTCCACCGCGCCGCCAAGCCCGGCGCCAAGCTGTTCGTCGTCTGCTTCTCCGACGCGCTGCCCGTCGAAGTCCCCGGCGTCTTCACGATCTCCGCGCAGAACCTCCGCACCACCCTGGGCGGCGCGGGCTGGACCATCACCGCGCTGCGCGTGGACGCCTTCCTGGTCACCGCGACGGCCAACGCGTTCTTCCGATCCGCCGGGCTCCACCTCGACACCGACGATCGCGGACGGGGACGACTGCCCGCCTGGGCCGTCGAAGCCGTCCGCGGCTGACCGGGAGACAAGCGATGACGATACAGCTGACCGACACCCCCGTGCCCGCCACAGGCCTGGACTGCCTGGACCCCGCCTACCAGCGAGACCCCTACCCCTTCTACCACTGGCTGCTCCGCCACGACCCGGTCCACCGGGGCAAGGACGGCACCTGGTACGTCACCCGCTACGACGATGTGCGCACGGCCATGAGCGACAAGCGCTTCGCCTGCGCCAACGTCCGCGACCACTGGGAGGAGATGGTCGGCCCCGGCGCGCTCAAGGAGGTGATGCGAGACACGATCTTCTTCGAGGACGACCCGCAGCACGGGTTCCTGCGCTCCCTCATCAGCCCGGCCTTCAAGCCCAAGCGCATGCGGGCGATGGAGCCGCAGATCCGCCGCGTGGTCGACGAACTGCTCGAACCGCTGGTCCCCCGCGGCGAGATGGACCTGGTCAAGGACTTCGCCGCGCCGCTCGCGCTGATCTTCATCTGCGAGCTGCTCGGCGTGCCGTACGAAGGCCACGAGAAGGTGCGCCTCTGGTCGCTCGACATCGCACCGACCCTCGATCTCGTCCCGACCGAGGAGGAGATCAGGCTCGGCCACATCGCCATGGGCGAGTTCAGCGACTACCTGGCCCAGCTGATCGCCGAACGGCCCAAGGGACCCAGCGAGGACCTCATCGGCGTCATGCTGGAGGCCCTGGAGGAGGGCAAGGGTGGCGGTGAGCGGCCGCTCACGCTGAGCGCCATCATCAGCACGATCATCTCGGTGGTCTTCGCCGGGCATGACACGGTGACCAACCAGATCTCCAACAGCATCCTGGCCTTCATCCACCATCCCGAGCAGCTCCGGCTGCTCAGGCAGGACCCGGGCCGCATGGCCGACGCGGTCAGCGAGTGCCTCCGCTACGACTCGGCCGTGCAGTCCAACAGCCGCAGGCTCACCGAGGACGTGGAGCTCGGCGGCGTCACGCTGCCCGCGGGCGACTTCGTCGTGGCCCTCATGGGCGCGGCCAACCGCGACCCGGCGGAGTTCCCCCACCCCGACCGCTTCGACATCACCCGTGCCGGCGTGCACCCGATGTCGTTCGGCGCGGGCATGCGCTACTGCCTGGGCGCCATCCTGGGCCGGCTGGAGATCGCCGCCGCCCTGGAGCGCCTCATCTGGCTGGACGACCTGCGCGTGACGATCCCCGAGGAGCAGTTCGTCTACCAGCGCAGCTCCATGTTCCGCGGCCTGGCCAGCCTGCCTGTCGCCTTCACCCCCGTCACCGACTACCCGCCCAGGAGGAAGTAGCTCATGCCCACGGTCCACGTGGCCGGCGCCAAGGTGCACTACTCACTCTCCGGCTCCGGCCCTGGCCTGATCATGCTGCACGGCACGCAGGCGGGAGCCGAAGCCAGCTGGGGCCACGTGGCCGGCAGCTTCGGCGACAGCCGTACCGTCATCACCCCCGATCTGAGCGGCAGTGGCAGGACCACGGACGGCGGCGCGCCCCTGAGCGTCGAGGGACTGACCGACCAGGTCGTGGCGGTCGCCCGCATGGCCCCGCCCGGTCCGGTGGACCTGGTCGGCGCGTCGCTGGGCGCCGTCGTGGCCGCCGCCACCGCCGCACACCACCCCGAGCTGATCAGGAGCCTCGTGCTCATCGCCGGCTGGGCGCACGGGGACGACGTACGGCACCGGCTGAACTTCGGGCTCTGGCGCGACCTGGCCCGGGCCGACTTCGACCTGTTCAGCAGGTTCGGCATGCTGCAGGGCTTCACCCCCGGCTACCTCAGCACGCTCAGCGACGAGGGGCTGAACGCCGTGCTGGCCGCCAACCTGCCCGCTCCCGGCCTGGCCCGCCAGATCGAGCTGGACCTCGAGGCCGACGTCCGGGAACTGCTGCCCAAGATCTCCTCTCGCACGCTCGTGATCGGGCTGGCCCGCGACCAGGTCGTTCCCGTGGAACGCTCGCGGGAGCTGCAGGCCGCCATTCCCGGCAGCATCTACGCCGAGGTCGACAGCGGCCACTTCGCGATCTTCGAAAGGACGGCCGAGATGGTCGGCCTGATCCGCTCCTTCCTCCTGACCGGTTGAACCCATCGGTCGTCAGCCACCTCTTGTGGCGTGTCGCATTGCGGGCGGCTCGCTCGCCATGTACGAGGACCCCGCCATCGCCGTGGCGGGGTCCTCTTCTGCACGCTCAGCGGATTCGGTAGGCCCTCAGGATCGCGAGCTCGGCGCGGTTGCCCGAAGCGTCGACGAGGGTGGCGCGCAGCGAGGCGTGACCAGACCTGGGGTGCACGACCGTCGCCGTCCACTGATCGCCCGCGCCCGCCAGGCGCACCGGCCGCCACAACCGGCCGTCGTCGTAGGAGATCTCGACGCTCAGCCGCCGCACGGCGCCGGGCGTGGAACCGTCCTGTCGCTGCACGTGGACCGGGAAGGAGAAGGGCCCTGACGCTGCCCGGTTGTACTCGTCCAGGTCGGGCGCGAACCGGACCACGGCCAGGGGCAGCCGCTGCTCCCCCGTGCTCGACTTGAACGTCCAGGACGCGCGGACCTCGGCCGAGAGGTCCGAGACGCCGCTGCGGCGGGCCGTGGTCGTCAGGCGGTAGGAGGCCTCGCCCGGGGGCACGGTGAAGGTGCCCTTACCGGGAAGCGCGGTGTGCCCGACCTCCCTGCCGTCCCGGTACAGGACGGTCGAGGCCCGGTCGACCGTGGAGCGCGCCTCCCTGATCGGGTTCTGGTCGGTGAACAGGGGGATCTCGAAGTCCAGGGTTTCGCCGGACCGTACCGCCCTGGTCCAGGACCACGGCCACGACGGCGGGAAGGACGGCCCGAACGCGGCGACGCCCCAGCTCTCGTCCGAGACCGTACCCGCCGTGAACATCTTGGGCCCGCTGTAGGTGATGATCTCGGGGCTGTCCCCGACCGCACCGTCGAACTGGCCGAACGACGACAGCCAATGAGTGTCGGGGATGTAGTACTCCCTGAGGGAGAACGGCAGCCGCGCCGAGACCAGGTAGTCCTTCTGGCCGACCTTGCCCCGGGCGGACGCGGCGAACGTGGAGTTGACGATCGCGAGGTCATCGTCGGAGATGCGCCGCACCAGGTCTTCGGGCACCCTGTCGGACTGCACCCACTGGAGGTGGTACAGGTACGGGCTGCCCGCGAAGCCGCCTGCGCCGTCGGGCTTGGCGAAGCGCCCGGCGACGTAGAAGGTGAACTGTCCGGGCGGCGCCGCCGTGGTGGAGGGACGCACCAGGGTGTTGTCGAAGTTCACGGCGTGATGCCCCTGCCCGACGAACCGGCCGTCCGGCGTGTACCGCTCGAAGATCAACGCGACCTCACCACCGACCGCTTCCGGCCGGTCCAGAGTGATGCCGACCGGCTTGCCCTCCGTGGCCACCAGGTCGAGCGTGCGGTCCCCGTCGACCACGAACAGCGGCTCGACGACGTGCGTGATGAGCGGGCCGGTTTCGACCTGCGCCTGCAGGTAGTAGGAGCCGCGCGGGAGCTTGGCCACCACCGTGCCCGAGGGGTCGTAAGGGGAGAATGACTGCTCCGTGTCGAGGCTGTTGAACACCGCCGACCAGGTCGCGGTGCGCCGGCCGTTGTGATCGAGCACGCGGATGGTGACGTCGAAGGTCTCCACCGCTGTGGCCGTGACCGCCGCCCTGCGCGCTCCTCCCGACTTGGTCAGATTGAACAGCTCACGGTCCCGTCCCGCGGCGTCGGACGGGACCACATAGGTGTCGCCGCGGTCCGTGTAGCTCCGGAAGCGCACATGCTCGCGGCCACGGGCGGGCCTGACCACCACGTCCTGTCCTCGTGGCGCGTCCGGCCGCAGCAGCACCCGGTCTCCGGTGACCAGGGTGATCCACTTCTCCTCGTCCGCTGCCGCGGCCGCGGCCGGCGACGGGCCGGCGACCAGCGCGGTCACGGCCAGCACGAAGAGTGATAACAGGGTCCTGAGCTTGCGTGACATCGCGGGCTCCAAGGCTCGGGGGCGAGCCGAGGATAACCCGCACGGGCAAAGCTGAATCTGAGATCTTTCCGCACTTCGCAGGAGGTCGCGCGGAGCTTGGCGCCTCGTCAGGACCGGCCTCACCGGTCAGCGACCGGCGAGGCCCCTCCTCACACCCCTGGGCGTGCGGGCCGCCCCGTGATCACGGCGCGGCCCATGCCGGGGTCGTCGCAGAACGCGCCGTCGATGCCGAGCTCCACCAGTCGGCTCAGCCAGCCCATCACGTCGCCCGTGGCCCGGGAGAAGACCGGGCTCGCCGGGTTGCCGAGCCGGTAGTCGAGGGGCAGCTGGGAGTTCTCGTTGCGCACGGTCCAGACGTGCACCTCCAGCCGCCTGCGGTGGGCGTCGGCGATCAGCGTGGTCGGCTGCTGCAGCCTGCCGTCCGCGCCCACGGGCACGACCCGGCGGGTGTCCACGCCGATCCCGTCGGCGTACGCGGCCACCTCGCGCAGCCCTTCCGGCTTGACCATGTCGTCATAGGTGCGCGGATCGCCGGCGGCGACCCAGTCGTACGGCGCTCCGCCCCAGGTGATCAGCTGGACCAGCGGCAGCCTGGTCCTGGTGCGCAGGTCGCGCAGGTTGGCGGTCTCGAACGACTGGATGAAGACCTTGCGCACCCGGTGGGTGTTCAGCACCTCGAGCAGCGGCTCCTCCAGCGACAGGCCGATGGAGTCGAAGTAGGTCGGGTGCTTGGTCTCGGGGTAGACGCCCACGCCGTGGCGCTGGGCGAGGCGGACGACCTCCTCGAACGTGGGGATCTCCGCCAGGCCGTCGAAGGCGGCGTTGTCGGGGCGCAGGTCGGGCACGCGTTCCTTGGCGCGCAGCGTCTTGAGCTCGGCGAGGGTGAAGTCCTCGGTGAACCAGCCGGTGACCGGCCTGCCGTCGATCGTCTTGGTGGTGCGCCGGTCGGCGAACTCGGGATGGGCGGCCACGTCGGTGGTGCCGGAGATCTCGTTCTCGTGCCGGGCCACCAGCACGTGGTCCTTGGTCGAGACCAGGTCAGGCTCGATGTAGTCGGCGCCCATCGCGATGGCGGCCTCGTACGACAGCAGCGTGTGCTCGGGACGGTGGGCGCTGGCGCCGCGGTGGCCGATCACGATGGGTGCATGCCCACGGCGCTCGGCCGTGGCGGGATTGGACTGGAACAGCACAACGGCGACCGTACCGCCCGTCAGGACGGCCAGCGCGCCCGCGAGTAACCTGCGGATCATCATGCGCGCACGGTAGACGGCCCGGGTGGCCCGGAGGTTACGGCCGGATGGTCACGGGGTGCCCGCGGGCAGGTCACCGTCGACTGCACAACCCGACGCTGGCGCCGCTGATCGCGGGCATGGACAGGGCCTGGCCCTCTCACCGAGCCAGGCGAACACCCTGTCCGAGGTACCTCCTGAGGGCGGCGGAAGCGGGGTCGGATCGGCCATCGGCGGGGTGGGGGACGAGTCGAAACAGGTGAGAGAACTCGTCCCACGGTGCCGCGAGGGCCTCGGTCAGGCGCCGACGTAGGCCGCGAGGTGCTCGCCTGTGAGGGTGGAGCGAGCGGCGACGAGGTCGGCGGGTGTGCCCTCGAAGACGATCCGGCCGCCGTCGTGGCCGGCGCCGGGGCCGAGGTCGACGATCCAGTCGGCGTGCGCCATGACCGCCTGGTGGTGCTCGATGACGATGACCGACTTGCCGGATTCGACGAGCCGGTCGAGCAGGCCGAGCAGCTGCTCGACGTCGGCGAGGTGGAGGCCGGTGGTCGGCTCGTCCAGGACGTAGACGCCGCCCTTCTCGGCCATGTGGGTGGCCAGCTTGAGCCGCTGCCGCTCGCCGCCGGACAGCGTGGTGAGCGGCTGGCCGAGGCTGAGGTAGCCGAGCCCGACGTCGGCGAGCCGGTCGAGGATGGCGTGCGCGGCAGGCGTGCGCGCCTCACCGGCGCCGAAGAACTCCTTGGCCTCGGTCACCGACATCGCGAGCACCTCGCTGATGTCGCGGCCGCCGAGGTGGTATTCCAGCACCGATGCCTCGAACCGCTTCCCCTCGCACTCCTCGCAGGTGGTGGCGACGCCGGCCATCATCGCCAGGTCGGTGTAGATGACGCCGGCGCCGTTGCAGTTGGGGCATGCGCCCTCGGAGTTGGCGCTGAACAGCGCCGGCTTCACGCCGTTGGCCTTCGCGAACGCCTTGCGGATCGGGTCGAGCAGTCCGGTGTAGGTCGCCGGGTTGCTCCGTCGCGAGCCGCGGATCGCGCCCTGGTCGATCGACACCACGCCCGCGCCGGCGGGGATCGACCCGTGCACGAGCGAGCTCTTGCCGGAGCCCGCCACACCGGTGACCACGCAGAGCACCCCGAGCGGGATGTCGACGTCGACGTCCTGCAGGTTGTTGGCGGTGGCGCCGCGGATCTCCAGCGTGCCCTTGGGCGTCCGCACCGTCTCCTTGAGGGTGGCCCGGTCGTCGAGATGGCGGCCGGTGATGGTGCCGCTGGCCCGCAGCCCCTCGACGGTACCCTCGAAGCAGACGGTGCCGCCCGCCGTACCGGCGCCGGGGCCGAGGTCGACGACGTGGTCGGCGATCGCGATCGCCTCCGGCTTGTGCTCGACGACGAGCACCGTGTTGCCCTTGTCCCGCAGCCGCAGCAGCAGGTCGTTCATCCGCTGGATGTCGTGGGGGTGCAGGCCGATGGTGGGCTCGTCGAAGACGTAGGTGGTGTCGGTGAGCGAGGAGCCGAGGTGGCGGATCATCTTGACGCGCTGCGCCTCGCCACCCGACAGCGTGCCCGCCGGCCGGTCGAGCGAGAGGTAGCCCAGCCCGATCTCCACGAACGAGTCGAGAGTCTGCCGCAGCGTGGCGAGCAGCGGCGCCACCGACGGCTCGTCGAGGCCGCCAACCCATTCGGCCAGGTCGCTGATCTGCATCGCGCACGCGTCGGCGATGTTGATCCCGCCGATCCGCGACGACCGGGCGGCCTCGCTGAGCCGGGTGCCACCGCACTCGGGACAGGTGGTGAAGGTGACCGCCCGCTCCACGAAGGCGCGGATGTGGGGCTGCATCGCCTCCTTGTCCTTGGACAGGAAGGACTTCTGGATCTTCGGGATCAGCCCCTCGTAGGTGAGGTTGACGCCGTCGACCTTCACCTTGACCGGCTCCTTGTAGAGGAAGTCGTGGAGCTCCTTCTTGGTGTACTTGCGGATCGGCTTGTTCGCGTCGACGAAGCCCGACTCGGCGTAGACCCGCACCGTCCAGAAGCTGTCCGACTTCCAGCCGGGGATGGTGAACGCACCCTCGGCGAGCGATTTGGAGTCGTCGTAGAGCTGGGTGAGGTCGATGTCGGTGACCGTGCCCCTGCCTTCGCAGCCCGCGCACATGCCGCCGGTGCGGGTGAAGGTCTGTTTCTCGGTCTTGCCGGCACCGCGTTCGATCGTGACCGCACCGCTCGCTCGGACCGTGGGGACGTTGAAGGAGAACGCCTGGGGCGAGCCGATGTGCGGCTGCCCGAGTCGGCTGAAGAGGATGCGCAGCATCGCGTTGGCGTCGGTGGCGGTGCCGACCGTGGAGCGGGGGTCGGCGCCCATCCGCTGCTGGTCGACGATAATCGCGGTCGTCAGCCCTTCGAGTACGTCGACCTCCGGCCGCGCCAGCGTCGGCATGAAGCCCTGCACGAAGGCGCTGTAGGTCTCGTTGATCAGCCGCTGCGACTCCGCGGCGATCGTGCCGAACACCAGCGAGCTCTTGCCCGAGCCGGAGACGCCGGTGAACACCGTCAGCCGGCGCTTCGGGATCTCGATGCTGACGTCCTTGAGGTTGTTCACGCGCGCGCCGTGCACGCGGATCAGATCGTGGCTGTCTGCAGCGTGCGGCGCAGGCGACTGCGCGTCCGTCCTCGTGGCGATGCTCATCGTGTCTCCATCTTTTGGGCGGAGCCGCCTCTGCGGTCTCCGTCGGTGTCGCCTGGCTCGATCTGACCGGCTTCGAGAGTATGTCTGGTTTCCTTCGCTTCGGCCCGTGAAGCCTATGGGCCCCGGCCACGCGGCGTACCGCGCACGCGGGTCGAGCCCGGTGCGCGCGGCGACGCCGGGAGGGGGTCGGCGCTCATCGGTCCTGAAGCAGCCCGAGGACGTTGCCATCGGGGTCGGTGACGGTGGCCACCATTGCGGCGTACACCGCCTTGGCCACCGCCAGGTCGGAAACGGGATGCAGCACGGTCTTGATCCCCTGGGTGGAAGAGCCGGTCATGGTCACTCCTGAAGTCGTGGGTCTGGTCGGGATCGTCTGGCTCAAAGACGAACGGGAAGTCGGGACTTCGACGTGCCGGGCCGGTCGGCGGGACCGTCCGTGATCCAGCGCATCCCGCCGCATGCGACGTCCTTTCGGACCTCGAGGCCTAGGGTGTCGCGCGGGCGGAAGCTCGCGTGAATGGCGATGTCCATGCCGGTCACACTAGATGCGCCTCGGTGATCGGCGCTTCTCGATTCCTGACCGGTCTGGCCACCGGTTCCGCGACGCACGACGGCGGGAGCTTACGTCCTCGACCTGCTCCCTGAGGTATCCGGCGCTCCATCGCCTGGCGCGGCCGGCACCCGCAGGATCGCGCAAACGTGGAGTTCACCTGCTGTGTCGCGACCGGCGCGGGTCGGTGAGTTCGTAGACCCAGCAGTGGCCCGTCCGGAACATCAGGGCGGCGAACCGGCCGAGCTCGGTCGTCCGCGCAGGGTACCTGTCGTCGACGAACAGCCACCGGACCCCGTACGTGTCCCGCAACCTGCCGACCGTCTCCGCCGTGGGATCGAGGAAGGCGGCGTCGTTGTCCGCCAGCAACTGCGGGTGCTGGAACGAGACGGCGCCCATGCCGGGCGCCCCTATCAGGGCAGCCCTGCTGTTCGCGCCGTTGATGTATCCCCAGCCCTCGACGAGGATCCTGCGCTCCGCGTACGCGGAGATCCAGAAGTGCCGATTGTCGCACGTGCCTGCCGGCGCGCGGCAGTGCGCGTTGACGGCGACGAGAGTGTCGGGAGAGGTGTGATCCCGCAGCCAGCGCGCCGCGATCACCCCGCCGTCCGGGACGGGCAGCCGTTCCGGGTCCCTGATCGGCGCCGGCTCCGTGATGCTCCACAAAGGATGCAGACGCTGCGCGCCGCCCGAATACAGCCCCCATCCCAGTGCGAATACCGGCACGACACACCACGTCAGGCCACGCCGTCCGGTCAGGACGAGCACCAGCGCGACGACTGCCGCCACCCCCACCAGCAGCGCGTACGGGACCGCCCGCCCGGTCACGACGTCCCCGCCCTGCGGCCGCGCGGTGGCGGTCCACGACTGGACGGCCCAGATGGCGACGGCTCCCGCCGTCAACGCGGGCAGGACCACCAGCCATGGCCGCTTCTGGGGCAGCGTGGCGGAAAGACCCGCGGTCGCGAGGATCGTCAGGTACGGCGTCGCCGACAGGAGAAAGTACCCCTGGCTCACCCCTGGGTGCCCGAACACGCACGCGGCGCCTATCCCCGCCATGCCGACGCCTGCGAGCAGTACCACGGCTGGATCTCTCCGCCATTGCCTGCGCGGCAACCCCGCGGCACCGCCCCATGTCGCCGCCCAGCCCACCACGTAGATCGCCACGACGAGCAGCAGCAGAACCGGCGGTTCACCCTGTCCGGGGAAAAGCAGCCCGACACCTGGGCCGAGCCTGGCCTCGTGCCACCGCATGAGGTGAAATGGCGCGAAGCGCAGTCCTTTGTCTTCGCCCTGGAACACCACGATCTGGGCGAAGACCACCAGCGCCAAGCAGAGACACGTCAGCACCGCCGCCGCCCTGTGCACCTGGCGATGCACGATCAGGTGGACGGTCAGGACGAGCGTCACGCCCGCCAGAGTCAGCGGAAGGAATGTGGCCTTCGCCCCGACCTCCGCGAGCATCAGCACCGCCACCAGCGCCCATCGCCCGTTCGACCCGCCCGGGCGACGTACCAGGTCGATCAGCACGAGCATCAGGGGCACGAACAGCAGTGCGCCGAAGGTCTGGGTGGGACTCACCCAGAACAGGCTCGGAACGCCACCGCTCGGCACCGGCCCGCCCGTCCACCCGTAAGGGTCGGGCTCGGTCACGAAGAACGTGATCACCACTGCCGCGACGCCCGCCCACCACCGTCCGCTCAGGCGATAGGCCGCCACCGCGATGAGAGCGGTGAAGGCCGCGATCATCGGCATCGGTGACAGCCGGAACAGCAGCGTCTGGAGCTCCAAACCGGTTGCCCAGCTGGTGGCCGCCAGGTCGGCGTAGACGAACCAGTGGTCGTGCAGCGCCTCGCCGACCACGTTGGCGAACATCGCCGGGACGTGATGCTTGACGTCGCCTGCCAGCGCCAGGTGATAGGGGATGTCTATGTACGGGTCACCGTTGCCCGGCCAGGTCAGCCCGTGACCTCGGAAGAACGTGGCGGCGCCGTACAGGATCGCGAACCCGACCAGGCCCGCCATCGCCCACGACCACCCCAGGGGCGCCCTGACCGATTCGCCACGGACCAGCCAGTGCCGTCGCAACGAGGGAACCGTGCCGAAGAGCAGGTAGGTCACCACGACCCAGGCGAGGTACGCCTGCGGGACGTCCAGCCAGCGCGCGGGAATGTAGGTCAGCACTTCCAGCGCGTAGCCCAAGGCCGTTCCCGCCGCGACATCGGCCACCGGCGACCGCGGCGTGCCGGAGAGTGCCCGCCACCACACCATTCCGGGCAGCGTCACGCCGACGAGGACGTAGGCGCAGAACACTCCGATCTGGGGCAGGGGCACGCCGTTGGCGTTGAGCGTCACGATCGCCAGCAGGGCGACGAGCGCGGCCGGTAGCCGGCGCGAGCGGAGCGGCCCCAGTCGGCGAGCGGGGACGGGAGGGACGACAGCCGAAGCGCAGACCTCAACCATGGGTCTCCTCACGGAAGCCGCCCGGCGCACGTCGGCGTGGCCGCCCCCTCGACGTACCGCTTGTCTCTCCCGCGCGGTCCTCGTCCACGTCGATCACGTGGACGATCAGAGGAACGAGCCGAGACCGCCGCCAAGAGCACGTTCAGGCCGAGGATGGGCGGCTTCCGTTCGACGGAAGGTGTACGGCACTCACGACGACCTCGCTTCGGGCTGAACCATTCATGGCCTGACTCCAGTCGGGACGCTAGCCGATGCGCCCACCGGCCCGAAGACGCAGGACGGGCAAGATTCATTCGTTTGGCCTGATCTTTGCCCCCTGGCTGCTCGACGACCAGCCCGCCGCCGCGACCGGGCATCTCCCGTCAGGGGTCTGGTGCGGAGATCGCGCAGACGACTTCGACCCGCGCAGTCCGCGGGACCAGCATGCGCGTCTCGGCGAAGGACCGTCGAGCCTGCGCCGGCTCACGGCGACGACCGACGAAGCTCGTCAGTTCGAGCACCAGGTTGCCATCCGTGACCATCCCTCACCAACGCGCCAGGTCAGGGCGGGGGGGCAAACCCGACTGGACGGCGTCGCCTGTCCACTTCATACGCACGTCCGTGAACCCGATTTCCGGACCATTCAACGGGCGGAACAAAAAGGCGGAGAAACACGACCGATAAATGGGACGGCACCCCCTCCGGCCGGGAAACCAGCTTTCACCTCGCATTCAATTCATTTTCCATTCATTTGCAAGGGCGCTTCGCGACTCTCGGTTCCGCAGGAAAGCGGCGACGAGTGGAAGTGGGTTCACGTGGGTATGCGTTCGGAAGACCCGGCCATTCTGCGCGACATCGTGACCGCCGAACTCGGGCGCGCGGGCGCGCAGGACTGGTCGATCGCCGAGGACGACCTCTGGTGCAAGGTCACCCCCGACGCCTACCCGATGCCCGACCAGGGATGGAAGCTGCACGTCTCCGCGACGATGCTCTCCGCCCCGCTGGCGCTCGCCCGCGTCTCGCGGGTACTCACCGAGGCCCGTTGCGCCTTCAAGTTCCCCGCCCGGCTGAGCGACTACTGGAAACTCCTCGAACCGCACTGCAGCCGTGCGCAGGCCGGGAAGTTCATCACCGTCTATCCCCTCGACGACGCCGAGTCGGTGCGCCTGGCCGCCCTGCTCGACGACGCCACCCTGGGGCTTCCCGGCCCGGTGATCCTTTCCGACCGTCCGTACCGGGCAGGCGGGATCGTCCACTACCGCTACGGCGCCTTCAGCGGGCACCGCGTGCTCGGCAACGACGGGTTCTACGAGATCCGGCTGCGTTCGCCGCAGGGCCGGCTCGTTCCCGACGAACGGCGGCCGAGCTTCTCCCCGCCACCGTTCGCGACCTGCCCGTTCGAGGTTCCGGCGGCGAGCCGGCGCCCGCGGGCGGCCGCGGTCATGCTCAACGACCGGTTCATCGTCCGCGAAGCCGTACGGCATGCGAACCGCGGCGGCGTCTACCTCGCCGAGGACACCACCACCGGCCACGACGTCGTCGTCAAAGAGGGGCGTCCGCACGCGTGCGCCGATCTGAGCGGCCGCGACGCGCGAGATCGGATCGCGGCCGAACGTTCCTGCCTGGAAGACCTCGCCACGGCCGGGATCACGCCGGCCGTGGTGGACTTCTTCGAGCAGGGCGGCCACACCTTTCTCGTCGAAGAGTTCGTGCCAGGGATCACGCTGCAGCGCTGGTCGGACGAGAACGCCGGACCGCTGGGCGAGGACGGGTTCGGCAACGCGGCGGCGCAGGTCCTTCCTGTCATCAGCCACCTGACCGCGTTGCTGAAGGCGCTGCACGGCCGAGGCTACGTGTTCGGCGACCTGTCGCCGAGCAATGTGATGCTCTCGCCCGGCGGCGAACTACGGCTCATCGACCTGGAACACGCGGCCGTGCCGGGCACCACCGTCATGGTGGGCGGGACTCCGGGCTACCTCGCCCCGGAGCTGGCGGGCCACACGGGGGAGTTCCGGCCCGCCCCGCACACGGGCGCCGACCTCTACAGCCTCGGCGCGATGGTGTACTTCCTGGCGGTCGGCGCCCACCTGGACCCGCCAGGCCCCGACCGGGCGGCCAGGGTGGCAGCGGTGGCAGCGGCCAACCCCACGCTCGCCCTGCTGCGGCCGCTCGTGGAAGGCCTGCTGGCGACAGAACCGGAGCGGCGCTGGTCGCTGGACAGATGCCTTCGCTTCCTCACCGCGCTCACACCGGAGCGGGCCACCCTCCACCACCAGGCCCGGCCACCGCAGCGGATCGACCGCCTGATCGACGACGGGATCGCGCACCTGGTGGAGACCATGGACACGAGCGAGGACGCCCCGTCGCCGTGGCCCAACGCCGCCGACGGCATCGAGGCCGATCCGTGCTCGGTCAACGGCGGCGCTGCGGGAATCCTCAGCGTCCTGACGCGGGCCGAACCGCAGGCGAAAGCGGCCGCCGAACTCGCCCGCTGGCTGAGGCGGCGGCTGGCGGCCGAGGACGACGTCTGGCCGCCCGGCCTTCACTTCGGGCGCTCCGGCGCGGTGTGGGCGCTGTACGACGCGGCGACGGCCATGGGCGACGCCGAGCTGGCACGGTTCGCGGTGCGGACAGCGCGGCAGCTGCCGACCGACCACCCCAGCTCCGACGTGACGCACGGACTGGCCGGATGCGGCATGGCGCTCTTGCACATCGCACTGGCCTCGGGTGATCTCGCGCTGCGGGACCGCGCCGCCGAGACCTTCCAGAACCTGCACCAGGCGCGGTCATACAGCAGCGGCCACCCGCAGTGGCCGACGCCGCAGACGTTCGACTCGGGCCTGGCCGGGACCAACCACTTCGGTTTCGCGCACGGCATCGCCGGCATCGGGACCGCGTTGCTCCACGCGGGCCGGGCCCTCCACCAGCCGGACTGGACGGCGACCGTCCACGAGATCGCCCGCACCCTCCACGAACACGCCGAAGTGGACGGCGACACCGCCTGGTGGCCGACGCAGCGCGGCGACCTGTCGACGGTGCGCCCGCGCCGGCCGTACTGGTGCAGCGGCTCCTCCGGGATCGGCTCCTTCCTCGTGAGGTACTGGCGCGCCACCGGCGACCCGCCCGCGTTGGACCTGGCGCGCAAGGCCGCGGCGGCCGTGCACCGCACCCGATGGCAGTCAGGGCCGGTGCCGTGTCACGGACTGCCCGGCGACGGTGAATTCCTGCTCGACATGGCCGACTTCACCGATGACGACCGCTACCAGCGGTGGGCGCGAGATCTGGCCGGATGCCTGGAGATCCGCGCGGCCGACCGTCGCGGCCGCCTGCTCGTCCCCGGACCCCATGGAGACTTCCCACCGACTTTTCTCGCCGGCACGGCGGGGATCGTCGCCTTCCTCCTCCGGCTGCGCGACCGGTCCGCCCGGTTGTGGATGCCGGAGGAGGCCCCCAGGCTCGCCGCTCCCGCAGCGGGACGGCGATGACAGACGGCCGCACCACGGGCGGCCCCGGCATTCACAAGGAGGTGAACGACCATGTCCTTCGACGTTCAGGACCTGCAGGCGCTCCAGGAGCTCGAGCCCGGCGCCAACGAGGCGCTCCGGCTGACCCACTGCATCAAGCACTTCGGCTGCACCGACAACTGACAGCCGAACCCGCCCGCCCGGACACGGGCGGGCGGGGCTCTGTTCGATCACCAGACGTTCGATCACCAGACGTTCGATCACCAGACGTTCGATCACCAGACAAGGACAGGCCCGGCCCGTGCACGATCGTCCCCTCTCCGCTTCGGAGAAGCCTCCCGCCCCCGGGACCTGGCGCAGGGTCGTGCGGCTGTTCATGCCGCACCGGCCCGCCATCTGCTTCGTCGTCCTGCTCGTCGTGGCCTACTCCGCTCTGAACGCCGCCGTCCCGTTGCTGACCCAGCTGGTCTTCGATCGGGCGCTGTTCGGCGCGGGCGGCCCCGACCTGCCGCTGCTCGCGCTGATCGCCGGCCTGGCAGCGGCCACCGCCTGCGCGGTGGGCGTGGTGGACCTCGGCCAGACGTGGGTGTCGGCCCGCGTCGCGCAGCAAGTGGTGCACGCGCTGCGCGTGGAGCTGTTCGGCCGTCTCCAGCGCATGTCGCTGGCCTTCTTCGCCGCGACACGAGGCGGCGAGATCCAGTCGCGCCTGGCCAGCGACACCGCTCAGATCGAGCACGCCGTCAAGGACACCCTGCCCAGCACGCTGTCCGGCGTCATCGGATTCGTGGCCGCGGCCGGCGCGATGGTGGCACTGTCACCCCTGCTCGCGGGCGCCGCCCTGATCCTCGCGCCGATCGTCGTCTGGGTGGCCTCCCGATCCGGGCGAGCGCTCAAGAACCTGTCGGAGGTCAGCCAGCGCTCTCGCGCGCAACTGTCGTCCATCGTGGCGGAGCGGCTGTGCCTGGGCGCCGTCATCCTGGCCAGGGTCCACGGCAGAAGCGCGGACGAGGCCACCAGGTTCGCCGCAGAAAGCCAGCGGCTGATCCGGCTCGGGGTACGCTCCGGACTGGTGGCCCAAGGGGTGCTGAGCGCGGGACACGTCTTCTTCGTGCTGACCCCCTATCTGGTGTTCGTGGCGGCGGGACTGTCCGACGGGATCACCCCAGGCACACTGGTCGCCTTCACCGTGCTGCAGGCCAGGCTCTACCAGCCCCTGTGGCAACTCCTGCACATCTCCACCGAGTTCCGCTCCGCCCAGGGAGCCTTCGAGAGGGTCTTCGACTACCTCGACATGGAGCCCGAGCCCGGGCCTGATCCGCGGCCAGACCCCGCCCTCGGGCCCGGCGCGCTCGCCGTCCGCGAGGCCACTTTCCGGTACGCAGCAGGGGAGCAGGACCGTCCGGCGTTGGACGGCGTGAACCTCACCCTCCCGGCCGGATCCACCACGCTGGTCGTCGGCCCGAGCGGCTCGGGCAAGACGACGCTCGGCCACCTGCTCGCCGGCCTGCACGCGCCCACCGAGGGGTCGGTCCGGATCGACGGGGCAAAGATCGGCCGTCCGTCACCCGGGCAGGTCTGCATCGCCACGCAGGAGTCCTTCCTCTTCCAGGGGTCGATCGCCGACAACCTCCGATACGCCGCCCCCGACGCCACCGCGGACGATCTCGTCCGCGCCTGCCGGCTCACCCGCATCCACGAGCGGATCATGGCGCTCCCTGACGGCTACGACTCGCTGGTGGGGGAGCGGGGGGCGCTGCTGTCCGGCGGCGAACGGCAGCGCATCGCCCTGGCCCGCGCGCTCCTGGCCGACGCGTCAGTGCTGGTACTCGACGAGGCCACCTCCGCGCTCGACCCGATGACCGAGCTGGAGGTCGTCGAGGCGATCCTGGCCGAACGGGCGGGACGGACGACGGTGATGATCACCCACAGGTTCGGCGTGTTCGAGTCCTTCGACACCGTCGTGGCCCTGGACGAGGGCCGGGTAGCGGAACACGGAGATCGCCTCGACCTGCTCGGCGACCGGCACGGGTGGTACGCGCGGATGGTCCGCGCCCAGACCGGCGCCGCATAGGCCCTGTCATTCGCCCACATGGGCGGCTTGCGCGCATCAACTGGGACGTCAGCGTGGACGCGCATAGCCCGCATGAAAAACCGCTTCTCATGGTACGGCTTGCGCTCACTCACCCCGTCGTCCCAGCGCACGCAAGCCCGCCAACCGGCCGTAACGCTACAGATCTCGTCGATCGCATTCCGATTTGAGGTGTGCCAACGAGGGCGGGCGCACGTGGGCGTGAACGTGCTGTCGAAGAGCGCGCCGACGGAGGCAGCCCGCGGGACGTACTGCCGTCGTGCCTGAGCGATCCGCACCTCAGCACGGCCGCCACTCCTTCACCCAGATCCGCTCGCGGCAGATGTAGATGAGCTCGCCGCCACTCTCACCAGCCGTCCTCGGGGTCGTGGGTCCGGCCCCATGCGTCACCGGTCGACCGGTCGAGTTTCCACACCATGCCGCTGCGCCCCGAGAGGTGATCGGCGATCTCTCGGATGGCCGGGCAGTCCAGGCCGGCGTGCTAGAGCGCCCGGGCGTGTTCTGATCCCTACGGCTCATCGCAAGGCGCCTCTGTCAATCGAAGGTCGCCGTCGCCTGGTCAAGCGCTCCCCTGCGTCGACCTCACGGTCGTTACGCAACACAAGGTTGCGGATCGCCGGCGCGACTACTAGAGTCATGCGCAACCGATGGTTGCTTATTGGAGGTCCGTAGTGGAGTTCGGAAAGTTGGAGCGCGAGATCCGCATCGACGCGGCACCGGAGATCGTGTTCGATGTGGTGAGTCGTCCCGAGCACATCAAGATGTGGTGGTCCGATGACGCGTCGT
Organism: Nonomuraea sp. NPDC049152; assembly: GCF_040648355.1. Classification (NCBI taxonomy): domain Bacteria; kingdom Bacillati; phylum Actinomycetota; class Actinomycetes; order Streptosporangiales; family Streptosporangiaceae; genus Nonomuraea; species Nonomuraea sp. NPDC049152. Next base: position 225,657 of record NZ_JBEZDO010000013.1, read on the forward strand.
TTGAGCCTGCGCCAGGCGCGGTCGGCGAACTGGTGTGGGGCGACCGCGCTGGGGTTGAACCGATCACGGTGGTCGACGTGGATCCGCCCCGCAAGTTCGCGTTCCGCTGGATCGCTCCTGGTGGTCAGCTGCCCGATGCAGACAACTCTCTCCTGGTCACCTTCGAGCTCGAGCCCTTCGGTGACGGCACGATTCTGCGCCTGACGGAGAGCGGCTGGCGGGAGAAGGGCTGGGAAGCCGCTGTGCTCGAGGAGGCCTTCCACGACCACGAGCGCGGCTGGGACATGTTCCTGCCAAGACTGCAGAGCTACACCCCTTCCGTGGTGGCGCAATGACCGTCGCCGTCGATGACGAACTCTGGTCGGCGATCGGCGACCCGATCAGGCGCCGCCTGCTCGACCTGCTGCTCGCGGAAGGAGTCGGTACGCCGACCAGCCTGAGTGATCGTCTCCCGATCTCGCGCCAAGCGGTCACCAAGCACCTGGGCGTCCTCCATCGCGCAGGCCTCGTGCACGCGACACCGATGGGCCGCGAGCGGCGCTACGAAGTTGACGAGGCGCAGCTCACCCGCGCCGTCCGGCAACTGAATGAAGTCGGCAAGACCTGGGATGCGCGACTGAACCGCATCAAGCGCATCGCAGAACAGATCCAGCGTCAGAAACACGACTGACCAACAGGCCGCCGGAAGAGATCTCCGGCGACCGCCTCGACCGATGTCGGCGCCCTGTCGACGTCGCACGTAATGAAACGGAGTCTGATCATGGGGCAGCCACATGTCCACGTCGAGATCACTGGGCCCATCTGGTGGACGCGACAGAACTCGCAGCGGCGACCGTGTGACCATCGAGCCCGCGTAATCATTCGGAAGAATCAATCACCTTTGGAGGACACATATGAGTGGATTGCTGCTTGGCGATAAGAACGCTGTGATCTATGGAGGCGGGGGCGCTATCGGCGGCGCAATCGCACGGGTATTCGCCCGGGAAGGCGCGAGGGTCTTCATCGCCGGGCGGACGCAGGCGCAGCTCGACGCCGTGGCGCGTGATATCGCCGCCACGGGCGGAACAGTCGAGACCGCGCAAGTTGACGTTCTCGATCAACAGGCGGTCGAAAAGCACGCCGATGCGATCGCGGCGACGGCCGGCAGCATCGACATCGCCCTCAACGCCGTGAGTGTCATGCACGACCAGGGGACTTTGCTGGCGGACCTCTCGCTGGAGGAGTTCATGCGGCCGATTGATGGCTTTCTGCGGACGCTGTTTATCACAAGCAAGGCTGTGGCACGGCATATGGGTCGCGAGCGTCCTGGCGTCATCCTGACTTTGTCCGAGCCGGGTTCCAAACTGGCTGTAGGCGGCATCTTGGGGCACAGCGTGAGCGCGGCCGGCAAGGAGGCCTTCTCGCGGGTTCTGGCCGCGGAGCTGGCACCCAGCAACATCCGGGTGATCGGCATCCGTCCACACGCTGTCGTCGATGCGCCGGCAGCGGGTTCCTACACCAAGGACCTCTTCAAGGAAACCGCGGCAGCGGCCGGGCAGTCGGTCCAGGAATTGCTCGAAGGCGGGGGGATGGTGCAGGGGACGCTGCTGAAGAGGCTGCCTACGCTCTCTGAAATCGCAGAGACGGCCGCGTTCCTGGCTTCAGATCGAGCTGGAGCCATGACCGGAACAATCGCCAATCTGTCCGCCGGCGCACTTGTCGACTGAGACCGCTATGTCCGATCAGGCCGACAAGGCCAAGCTGCTTCGTTCCCTGCACATCCCGGGCGCTCCGCTGGTACTGCCGAACGCCTGGGACGTGGGCAGCGCCCGCGCCGTCGTCGACGCAGGCTTCCCGGTGGTCGCGACCGCGAGCAACGCGATCGCCGCCGCTCTGGGCTACGACGACGGTGAGGGTGCCCCGAGCGAGGAGATGATGTTCGTCGCCCAACGAATCGCAGCCTCCGTCGACGTGCCGGTCACCGTCGACGCCGAGGCTGGCTACGGGATGGCGCCGGAGGAGCTGGTCGAACTGCTGAGCGGGATCGGAGTCGTCGGCTGTAACATCGAGGACAGTGATCACGCCAACGGCGGCCTGATCGACGTCGATGTCCGCGCCACCTACATCGCACAGATGCGCGCAGCCGCCGACCGTATCGGGGTGCCGCTGGTCATCAATGCCCGGATCGACTCCTTCTTCCCTACCTCGCCTCTGGCCGAGAATCAGAAGCGTGCCGATGCGATCAGCAGGGCTGAGGCGTACTGGTCGGCTGGCGCTGATTGTGTGTTCCCTCCCGGAGCCGGGCCGGACGACCTCCGGGCCATCGTCGCCGAGGTCGGCGCGCCGGTGAACGCTGGTCTTCCGCTGAAACGCGGGTCGCTGGACGAGTTTCGTGCAATCGGTGTGGCCCGGGTCTCCGTGGGGCCCCCAGCTGTACCGCAGCGCACTCGACCACCTGCACACCGATCTCCAGCCTCTCTTCGAGGCATGGAAGTGACGGACCAGCTTGACCTCTCCCACAAGCCGACTCTCCACGGGGACTTCGTCGACTCCTGCCGTGCAGGTGGGAGGCCCGCTCACGGTCGCTGTCGGGTCTGTGACCTGGCGGGTGCGCTGACCGGCTTCGCATGAGCCGGACGATCAGTTCGTGAGCCGCCCCGCCAGGAGAAGGAAAGGCGCCTCCAGCGGGGCATGGTCTCATGCTGGCACACCCCCGGCACGCTCTGCCGTCACCGGTAGCGCGGCGATGCGGTGGCGGGCGATCGCCTCGGTCGGGTCGGCGTTCTCCTTGCGCCGCTTGATCGGCGCGGCCAGGTTTGGCGGCGCCGCGCACCGTCAGGTCGCGGCTCTCGGAAGCGCTGCGGGCAGCGGCCATAAGCGTGGTTCTTGCCTGCGCCAGCCACGGCGATGGGCCGTCTCCACGCCGTGCCCGCCGGTCGGCTAAACCCCGAGCGCCTTACTGCCTCAGCTCTCATCAGCCACCTTTGCACAAGTCATAGCTGGACCTCCATCATGCGCTTTATTGGTCTCGTCGCAACCGTTCCGGAACTAACGAACCGGGTCCGCCGGTCCGCCAGGTGATGACGGCGAGACTGGCACCGAAGGTCACGTAGTACAGGTTGAGCCACCGATCGGTCGCAGCGTGGATCATGGCGAACGAGACCGCAGAGACAACGATGCCGATCACAAGCCGCATACCCTGAGCTTTCTTACTCGGCCGGGCCATGCCTCGGTGCTGCACGGACGTGCGCGCGTTCGCCTTGTTTCCCGATGAGACTCAGGTACTCGACGGGCCCAGCGCTGGTGGCCCCGAACCAGTGCGGGGTGCGCGTGTCGAACTCCGCAGCCTCCCCGGGCTTGAGGATGAGGTCGTGTTCCCCGAGTACAAGGCGGAGCGTTCCGTTGAGGACATAGACCCAGTCGTAGCCCTCGTGGGTGCGCAGGTCGGGTTCGGCGTCGTCGTTTCCGGTCGGGAGGACGAACTTGTAGGCCTGGATTCCTCCGGGCCTACGGGTCAGCGGCAGGATGACCGAGCCGTCGCTGCAGGGGATGGGACGCAGATTGATGCGGGGGTCACCGGTCGGCGGCGCATCGACGAGCTCGTCGAGTGTGACCCCGTAGGCGCGAGCAAGTGGAAGCAGCTGCTCGAGCGTGGGACGTCGCAGGCCCGCCTCGAGCCGGGACAAGGTGCTGGTGGAGATGCCGGTCTCCTCCGCGAGGTCGGCGAGCGTGACGTCGCGATGCAGCCGAAGGCGTTTCAACCTCGGTCCGACAGCGTCCAGAGTGCGGTCAATGGCTTCATCCACCCCTCCATTTTGCCATTCGGCAACAACGTTTGCACATCCGCCTTCTCTGTCAGCACCATGAAGAACGAACCCAGGAACGCACCCGCAGAGGGGGTGCACGATCTGCCGGCGCGGGTGAGCCCGGCGGAGCTGTTGGCACGTGGCCGCGACGAGATCATCGCGAACGAGGGGACGACCTGTGACGCACGGATTCGACAAGGACTTCTGGGAACGGCACTGGCAACAGGGGCGAGCTGGGGGCCCCGGATCTATGGGCGGCAACCCGCCGAACCCGTACCTCGCTCGTGAGACCAGCGGCCTGACACCGAGCACGGCACTGGATGCGGGGTGCGGCGCCGGTGCCGAGGCGATCTGGCTTGCCTCCCACGGCTGGCACGTCACCGCAGTCGACATCTCGTCCGAGGCCCTTGCTCGCGCTGCCGAGCGCGCGGCGACGAGCGGGGCCCCCGAGCGCTTGCGGTGGGTTGAGGCGGATCTGAGCGCCTGGAGCCCGGGCGCGCAGTTCGACCTGGTCATGACCCACTACGCCCACCCAGCGATGCCCCAGCTGGAGTTCTACGACCGCATCGCCGGATGGGTGGCTCCCGGCGGGACGCTGCTCATCGTGGGGCACCTGCACACCCCGGGCTCTACCGGCCAGGGGCACCCCCCTGCCGAAGCGTCGGCCACCTCTGCTGCCATCACCGCGCGCATGGACGGCATGGAGTGGGAGATCGTCACCGGCGAAGAGCATCTCCGCACGCTCACCGGCCACGGGGGCCGAGCGGTCCCCCTCCACGATGTCGTCGTGCGCGCCACCCGACGCCGGTAATCACACCATCCGACAGCGCCAGGGCCCGCTGCTCCGGCGCCGATTCTCTCTGCCTTCTTGAAAGGAATCCCATGAGTACGAACCGGTCCTCAGACCCCGGAGCCCCCGACCTGACCATCCAAGACCCACGACAACGGCGTACGATCTTGGTCGGGGTCTGCATCGCGCTCATGGCGGTCATCGCTTCGGTGTCCGGGCTGAACGTCGCCCAGCCGGAACTCACCGTCGCGTTCGACGCCTCGCAAACCGAGGTCTTGTGGTTCATCAACATCTACACCATCAGTCTGGCCGCATTGCTCCTGCCGCTCGGCGCGATGGGCGACCGGTGGGGCCGCAGGCCGGTCCTGGTCGCAGGCCTGCTCGTCTTCGGGATAGCGAGTGCGGCGGCCGGCCTTGCCACGTCGTCCGAGATCATGCTCGCTGCGCGTTTCCTGAGCGGCGTAGGCGCAGCGATGATCATGCCGGTCACCCTCGCCGTCATCACCTCGACCTTTCCGGACGAGCAGCGCTCCAAGGCGATCGGCGTGTGGACCGGCGTCGCCGGCGGTGGAGGCATCTTGGGGATGTACCTGTCGGCCGTCCTGGTCGACCTGGCGAGCTGGCGGTGGCTTTTCGTCCTGCCGGTCGTGCTCGTCGTCGTCGCCATCGTCATGACGCTGCGATCCATCCCGAACTCGCGCGAGGCGTCAGGGCACGGGTTCGACGCCGTCGGTTCGCTGTCGTCCGTGGTCGCGGTGGTCGGGCTCGTCTTCTTCCTCCATGAGGGCCCCGTACGAGGCTGGACCGCGCCCGCGACGCTCCTGAGCCTCCTCGTCGGTGTCATCGCCGCTGCCGGGTTCCTGGCATGGGAGCTGCACCGGCAGGCTCCACTCCTCGACGTCCGCCTGTTCCGCGAGCGAGGTCTCGCGAGCGGTTCCGTGTCGCTCTTGACGGTCTTCGGCGTGCAGGCAGGGATCTTCGTGGTCCTCTTCCCGTACTTCCAGGCGGTGCTCGGCTGGTCCGGCCTTCTCTCCACCCTGGCGCTCATGCCGATGGCGCTGCTGATGATGTTCGCCTCCGGTCTCGCCCCGCGGGTAGCCGCGCGCATCGGCAGCCGCTCGACGATGGCCTCAGGGATCTTCCTGGGGGGCGCGGGGCTGATCCTCATGGCCACCTTCGTCTCCGTCGACGGCGGCTACCTTTCGATCCTCCCCGGCATGCTCGCCATGGGACTCGGTATGGGTTTGACGATGACGCCCTCCACCGAGGCCATCACCACCGCCTTGCCGCGTGAGCGTCAAGGTGTCGCGTCCGCGCTCAACGACGTCACCCGGGAGTTCGGCACCGCGCTCGGTGTCGCGCTGCTCGGAGCGGTCCTGGCCGCCGGCTATCGCGGCGCCATCGCCTCCCGGCTCGGCGGAGTGCCGGACGCCGCCGCCGACACCGCCCGCGAGGGCGTCGCCAACGCCCTCGCGGCCGCCGACGGGGTCGGCATCCAGGCGCAGGCGCTGATCCGAGCCGCCCAAGAGTCCTTCGTCGACGGCTGGCAGCAGGCCATGTGGGCAGGCGCAGTAGTCATGGCGGTCCTGTTCGTCTACGTTCTCGCGCGAGGTCCGCAGCAACGGCCGCAGGGTTCCGGTAGCAACAGCCGTGAATCCAACGATGCGGTCGCCGACCTGCGCTGACTCGCCGAGGGGAGCGAACGCCAGCCGTTGGGACGAGCTCCATCCAAGCCAAGGCCATCCGTTTCAGCACCCTCACCGGCATCTGCCGCGTCTTGGGCTGCCAACCCGGCGACTTCATCACCGTCGACCCGCCAGGTGAAGCACGTTCCTGACGCCCCGCGCGCCGGCCTGTACTTCTGCTCCTAATCGTCGTCGAGAGGGGCTTTGAGAAACGAGAGCAGCGAGGGCTCGTCGTGCCGGGATGAGGGAACGGCCCGACGGTGGGACCGGGTCGCGCGGGTCAGCGACCGCTTGTACGGGCGGTCATCACCCTTGACAGCGAGCAACGTGGGCCCATATATTTCCAAACAGTTATATAACCAAGGAGTGATCAAACTGAGTGCCAATGAGACTGTCGCGCCCGCTCGCCTGGACGTGACGTTCGCCGCGCTCGCTGACCCGACACGCCGCGCGATCCTCGCCCGGCTGGCCGGGGGCGAGGCCTCGGTGATGGAGCTGGCCGAGCCTTTCGCGATGACCCAGCCCGCCATCTCCAAGCACCTCAAAGTGCTGGAGCGGGCAGGTTTGGTGTCACGCGGTCGCGACGCGCAACGACGTCCCTGCCGCCTCGAGGCCCGGCCACTCCGCGACGCCACCGAGTGGCTTGAGGGGTACCGGCGCTTCTGGAGCGAGAGCTTCGAGCGTCTCGACGGCCTGATCGACGAGCTGAAGTCCATGGAGGAGAGAGACATGACCGCAAGCGATGAGGAACCAGGAGATCGCCCGTGAATCACAGCAGCGGCACGCTGATGGTGACCACCCCCACCGAGCGCGAGATCGTGCTGACCCGGGTGTTCGACGCGCCGCGCCGCCTCGTCTTCGACGCGTGGACCAAGCCGGAGCTGCTGCGCCGCTGGTTCGGCCCCCACGGCTACGAGCTGGTGGTGTGCGAGGTCGACCTGCGCGTGGGCGGGACCTGGCGCTACGTGTTGCGCCGCCCCGACGGCACCGAGATGCATCTGCACGGCGTCTACCGCGAGATCGTCGCCCCCGAGCGTCTGGTCCGCACCGAGGCCAACGACCACTGCGATGCGGAAGCGGGCCGGGAATCACTGGCGACCATCATCCTGGTCGAGCGTGACAACAAGACCACGCTGACGAGCACCATGCGCTACCCCTCGAGGCAGATCCGCGACGCCGTGATCAACTCCGGCGCGGAACGCGGCATTGCCGAGAGCTACGATCGGCTCACCGAGCTGCTTGCCGCGATGGCGCGGACGGTGGCGCCATGAACACGATCGCCGGCCGCTACCGGACCCGCGCCGACGCCTTCGAACGCAAGGTCGCCGGCGTGCGGCCCGACCAGTGGTCCAACCAGTCCCCGTGCGAGGAGTGGAGCGCCCGAGACGTGGTGCGCCACGTCATCGACATGCACGGCGTGATGCTGCGTCCCCTCGGCCGCGGGCTCAGCCCGGCGCCGACGGTGGAGGACGACCCGCTGGTCGCCTTCAGATCCGCCCGCGCCGACGTCGAGGCCGTGCTCGACGATCCCGAGCTCGCCAGGACCGAGGACGACACCCCCGTCGGCCGCCTGACGGTCGAGCAGCACATCGACCAGGTCATCAGCGCCGACCTCGTCATCCACGGGTGGGACCTCGCCCGGGCCGTCGGGCAGGACGACAGGATCGACCCGGCTGAGATCGATCGGGTCTGGAAGGTTTGGCACGGGGTGTTCATGGCGCTCGGGGAGGAGACATTGCGGGCGCACGGCGTGTGCGGCCCGGAGGTGAAGGTCTCCGAGGACGCTCCGGCTCAGGACCGGTTGCTTGGTCTTCTCGGACGCGACCCCAGCTGAACCCACTGGTCGGACACCGCGAGCGCACTGGCCACACCGAGGCGCCCTGCCGATTCGCGGGCACGCGAGCCGTTCGCCGGTGGTGACGATCGTGATTCCGCCGCTGCCAACCCGCCGCCGCCCCGCGCCACCGCCGGCCCGTCGGCTCCGTCGCTCCGCGCCCGGTCGCCGGCGCGCAGATCATCGTGTACGTGCTCGTGGACGCCGGCACGCATACGCCCCTCGCGAGCATCGCCGGCGGCCGATGAATGCAACCAGCCCCGGTGGACGCCCATGTGACGAGACGAGTCGCCCCATGGCGGCGCAGCACTGAGCTGCGCCGTACGGGTCGCAGCTCAGTGCTGCGCCGCCGCGACAGTACGACCCGACAGCGCTGCCACAGTGAGAGGACCAAGAGATTGACTACAGTCGACATTTCCCCCAAGGCCGGGCCACGGCAGTGGTTCGGGCTGGCAGTACTGTGCCTGCCCACCATGCTGGCGGCCGTGGACATCAATGTGATGTTCCTGGCGCTGCCGCAGGTGACCGCGGACCTCGGGGCCAACAGTATCGAGCAGCTGTGGATCACGGATATCTACGGCTTCATGGTCAGTGGGTTCCTGATCACGATGGGCATGCTGGGCGACCTCATCGGCCGGCGGCGATTATTGCTGTTGGGCGCGACGGCGTTCATCGTCGCGTCGTTACTGGCCGCCTACTCGACCTCCACCACGATGCTGCTCGGTTCCCGCGCTCTGCTGGGGATCGCCGGCGCCGCGGTGACGCCCTCGGTCCTGGCGCTGATCCGCACCATGTTCAGGGACCCCAGGCAGATGGTGGCCGCCATGGGCATGTGGGGAACGTCCCTGATGGCGGGCATCGTGCTCGGCCCGGTGGTCGGCGGATTGCTGCTGGGAGCCTTCGGGTGGGGTTCGATCTTCCTCATGGGCGTACCGATCATGGCGATGCTGCTGCTCGCGGGCCCGTTCCTGGTGCCCGAGTCCCGTAATCCGAGCGCGGGCCGGCTGGACGCGATCAGTGTGGTGCTGTCCCTGGCGACCATCCTGCCGATCATCTACGGACTCAAGGAAGCGGCCAGGACCGGCTGGGACGTGCCGCCGATCGCCGCGATCGTCGCCGGCCTGGTCCTCATGCTGGTGTTCGTACAGCGCCAGCGGAAGCTGAGCAGTCCATTGCTGGACCTGAGCCTGTTCAACAGCCGTGCGTTGGCCACCGCGGCGCTACTCGCCCTATGCGCCCCTCTCTTCTCGGGTGGGACCACCCTGATGGCCACCCTGTTCTTGCAGATGGTCCAAGGGCTCATGCCGTTCCGGGTCGCGTTGTGGATGCTGGCCCCGGCCATTGCGATGATCGTCGTGGGCAACCTGGCCGCCGCGACCGCGCGTAAGGTCCGCCCCGCCTACGTGCTCGCCGCCGGGGCAGTGCTCGCGGCGATCGGCATGCTGGTGATCACGCAGGTAACGAACAGCCCCACCGGCCTGGCGACCCTGCTCACCGGGCTCACCATTGCCTTCGTCGGCGGTGGCGCCGTCGGCATTCTGAGCGCCACCCTGATCATGTCGTCCGCGCCGCCGGAGAAGGCCGGGTCGGCCGGGTCGTTGTCCGGCACTCTCGGCGAGCTCGGTACGGCGCTCGGGGTGGCGATCCTGGGGCTCATCGGTACCGTCGTCTACCGCGCCGAGGTGACGGTCCCCGCCGGGGTCCCAGCCGGCGCGGCCGGCGCGGCCCGCGAGAGCATCGCCAGCGCGGTTCCGGCCGCCCGGCAGGTCTCCGGCCAGGCCGGGGCTGACCTGCTGACCTCGGTCAGGGATGCGTTCACCAGCGGGCTCAACGTGGTCGCGCTCATCGCGGCCGTGCTGTTCCTGGGCCTGGCCATCCTCGCAATCGTCGGACTCCGGCACGTCCGGGCCGTCAGCGCGTCGCCCGCCGCCAGCGCGCTTCCCACGCAGGAACCGGGGACCGTCCCGGCCGTTGATTGACCCGCCGACCGGGCAGGCCAGCGGGCCATCGCCGTCGGCCCGTTACCTCACGAAACCGTTCGGTTCTCCAGCTCGTCCAGGAATCGCGCGACGATGCCGGTTTGCCGTACGTCCTCCTCCAGTGACTCCCCAATGATGCGGCCCGCCAGGTCGGTCGACAGACGGCCGATCTCCGTGCGGATTTGGGCGAACGCCGCCTGTCTGTCGGCCTCGATCTGGGCGTGCGCCGTCGCGATGAGGTGGCGAGCCGCGGCCTGCGCCTGCGCGCGCAACTCAGCCCTGATCTGTGCGCCCTGCTCACGGGCCTCCTCCCGCAGCCGCGCCGCGTCGCGCCGGGCTTCTTCCAGTTGCTCGTGGTCGCTCCAGATTCCGGGCCTTGGCTTGGGCCTCCTCTGCCCTCATGATGCCGCCCTCAATCGCGTCGACCCGCTCGGCTAGCGTCTTCTGCAAGCGCGGTATGAGCAGTTTGCCGACGACGAACAGGGTGACGAGGAAAGTGACGAGTCCGACAGCGAGCTCGTAGTAGTTGTCCGGGCGGAGGGTCACGAAAGGACCTTTCGTCAGAGGACGAAATGCAACGCGGGAAACGAACAGCACATCCCGGTGAAAGTTTAATCGAAGAGACATCGAGCGAAGAGGTTAGCCTGGCGCCGCTCGATATTTGGCAGTAATGCGTCGGAAGTTGGTTTGAAGCGAGCGAGCGGTGAGCTAGGCGAACACACGTCCTGCTCGGCTGTATGACAGGTAATGCGAATTCCCTGGTGAGGGACTCCTCACCATCGCGCTACCTCGCATTTGGTAATCGTAGAGTTACGGCCAGTTGCATCGGTGATCTCGAGGGGGCGGCCGCCGCCCCGCCTGCAGGTCAGCGAACGGCCCTGGAAGCCCAGAGCGAAGCGAAGCTGAGGTGGGCGGGTGTATCTGGCCCCGCGTGAAGAAGAACGTCCAATTTGCGTGGCCGCGGACGTCGTTCGCGCAAGGAGCGGGGAGTTGAGCTCAACTACCTGGCAGCCGCGATCCGGACCGCCTACCTTCTCGAAGGCGCGCGCGCCGGCGCGCCGGATGTCCTTCTGACATCAAGGCGAGGCCCGATCGCCAACCCGACTCGCGGTACACAGGCGAAGTGCGTCGACGATCAGGAACAGAAGGGAACCGATCATGAGACAGAACATTCCGGCCCTGCATACAAATGGCGCCGGCCAGCGGACTGAAGGGCATACGCTCGAATCTCGCGAGCGCTGGGGAATGGGCGTTTCTGGCATCTATGTAGACTCGGTCTGAACCGACGCCGCCGAAAGCCAAACACGCTGTGCTACAACACCCCTGCTGACCTACCAGCACTGGCGCGTCGAAGAAGTAGAGCTACCAGGCGAAGCCGTCCCCACCAGGAGGTTGGGAATATACGAGACGGGCGGCGGCCGCGACCCGCTCACGTGGCGGGCGGTTATGTAGGCCTCCACGCGCGTCGTGTACCAGCGCAGCACCGTGGTCTGGGACCGGTCTTGGTCCACGAGATCACCGCGGCAGTGCTCGCCGCCCACGACACCGTCATCACCTGAACAGAGCCGAACCTGCACCGGCAGACGTGGGAAGACACCCGCCTTCGGGAGGAGATCGAGCGCCGCATGCGGGAGCGGCCGCTCGGCAAGTGGGTCGAGGAGGGACCGGTGGCGCTCCCGAAGGCGGAGTACCGCTACTTCACCGAGCCTCCCTGGGGTCCAGCCCACGTAAGGCCAAAACCCACATTCAGTGGATCATGAACCGGTCTTTCCCCTGGTCGCGGCCAGGCAAAGTCTGCTGAGAATTGGCAGCACCTACCTGATAAGGACTGTTGTCCGGTAGGTGCGCCCGACGCGGTGGCCGGTCCCGGTGAGCGTGACGCCGGCCTGGTTGTCCCGGTTGTTGGCCCAGATCAGTCTCGCGGGCTGGGGCACAGGCTCTCCAAAAGGTAGTCGAGAAGGCGCCGGGCGCGTCGCGTCCCGGGACGCCCATCCTCACGCGACACCACCCGCGCAGGAACTCCCCGTTGTGCCACCCGTGACGGGGTCGAGCCCAGGTAAGCCGATACGGATGCCTGGCGCCGGACGCTCAGCCCCGAGCAGTAACAAGCACGCAGGAAGCTACTGACGGGTTACTTGTCGACTGGGGGTCGGCCCACATACGCCCAGAACCCACACTCGCGATCTTGGTGTGGGCCAACGGGGGGCGACCAAGTAAATCGGAAAGGGGCAGGCCGCAGGTCAGAGCCCCGGCAGATTTCTCGACGGTCCAGCCGGACGTCCGGCGCCGCTGGGCACCCGGACCGACCGATACCGCACAGTGCACAACACAAACTCTGTCCGGTCACCCAGCGGCATCATCCCAGGTCAACGCCTCCACACTGGTTCTCTCGCTGATTCGGTCTCGTGGACCGTTCGGCAGCAGAGCGCCGAAACCCGCCCTCTCCGAACGGCGCAACGGGCCGCGTCGCACCGGCCGTTGCCCCTTTCCGGCTTACTTCGTCTGCCTCCTTGTCCAGGGCGGCGCGGTGTGTTCCTGATGGGCGATCGCCTCGGCAGCTCGGGCCCGGAGCTCCGGTGGGAACTGGTCCAACGCCTTCGAGCGCGGCCAGAGCCAGGCGACCAGTTCCTTGCTGTGGAACAGGATGCCGGCCGCGTTCCGCTGGAAGTCCTCTTCGTTGAAGGTGTCCGACATGCCCTCGGGGCCCGCTGCCAGCACCTGCTCGACGAAGGTGCGGGTCTCTTCGAGACGTTCGGCGAGCGGCCGCCGGAACTGATCGAGCTCCCTCTTATCCACGCGCGCTTCCTTGCCAACCGCCTCAGCAGCCCGGTCGACCGTGACGAGTGCCGGCCAGAAGAGCGCGGTATCACCCCGTTCCGCGGGTGGCGTGGTCACGATCGCGTGGAGCTGCAGGTAGGCCGTCTGCACGTCGCGGAAGGCCTTCGTGTCCCAGCCGAGAGCCAGCCGGTCGCGTTGCGCCATCCATACGTCGTCCGAGAAGGGGAAGTCGTCTGGCCACTGGCCTAGGGCCACCGCCCCGAGCAGTGCGCTGCGGGCGAGGATGAGCTCTAGCCACACGAGCCGAGCCGCGGCTCGCGCAGCCTTACGCTGCTTCCACAGCTCGGTGGCTATGCCGCCGACGAGTGCGAGGACGGCGCCCAAAACCACGGATATCATTGGCGCCACGTTCATTGCACCAATTTACCGCTTGGCGCCCACCAGCAGGCTGGGCGCGGGGTCGAGCGCGACCGGCACCGTGGGCAGGTGCTCGGTGGTGAGTTCGGTGATCCGCTCGGGGTGGGTGTAGATCTTCGCCGACAACCAGGTGGAGTCCGGGCGCCGCGCGGCCGGCGAACCCGTCCGCGCCGAGTACGCGCCCTCCGCCAAGGGCTCTAACCTCGCTGACCCGCGGATCAGCCCTCAACGCCAACAACCACGGTGGAGTTCTTCTGCCTCAGTGCGGAACGCCGCCCCGTCGCTGGGTCGCCGAGCGCACCCTGGGCTGGTTCATGCTTCATCGCCGTCTGGTCCGCGACTACGAGACCCGGCGAGTCAGCTCCGTAGCCATGATCCAGATCGCGATGATCCTGCAATGGCATCTGACCCAGCCTATTAGCCCTTTCCGGCTTACTTGGTCTGCCCCCCAACGGGTCTGGCGCGGGCTGACATGAAGCTACTTACCAGGCCGCAGCCGATAGCCGGTCACGGTCGTGCTGTCGATCGCGTATTCGAAGCTGCGCTCGGCGGCGTAGTCGTGCCGGGTGACCGCCAGCGCCTCACAGCCCCGCGACAGCTCGGTCACCACCTTGTGGCTCGTGACCATCCAGCCGTAGGGCTCGATGGCCACGCACCACTCGCCGGCCCGGAAGACACCCACATGGCCGCCGCCATCCCCGCCATCCGTCTCCCCGACGAACTCGAATGCCTTGTCGTCGAGTCCGCCGAAGTCCGACTCCTGGCCGGAGTCCTCGCCGCGGCTGAAGCGGAGCACCACCTCCGCCGGGTCGAGCCCGCGAAAGAAGGCCACGCTGAAGATCACACCCAGCGGGCCGCCGCCCTCGCTCTCGGACACGTTGAGCCACTGGAACGGGGCTAAGAGACCCTGATCGTCTCGCCGAGCCGGTAGGCCAGGTGCGCGGCGGTGCCGGCTGCGGCGGCAGGGGTGTGTAGACAGGCGGTGATGAGGCCTGCCGATCCATCCGCGCCAGTTCACCCCGCCTGGTCCCACGCGATGGCCTCGATGCGCTCGATGTGCTCCTCGCCCCACTCCCCAAGCGGCGCCATCGCGGTGTTGAGCGAGTGACCGAACTCGGTGAGCGAGTACTCCACCTTCGGTGGGACCTGGTGATAGACCTCGCGATGCAGCAGCCCGGTGGTCTCCATCTCCCGCAGCTGCAGGATCAACACCCGCTCGCTGATGCCGGGGACCGCGCGCCGCAACTCCCCGAAGCGCAAGGGACCATCCTGGAGCGCGAACAGGATCAGTCCCTTCCACTTGCCTCCCATGACGGCGATGGCAGCGTCGAGACCGCAGGTGAACGTCCGCTTCTTGATCTCCTTCATCGACCTATACTTACATTTCTGTCAGTACCCGGCAAAATTGTAGGTACTTGAAGGGATGTCTGTGCTCCAGCCAGCATGGACCAGGCGCCGCGCTACGACCACGACCGGTCTTCAAGGCAGCGCGCTTACCTCCTTATCTCTGTGGCTGGAGTATGCATATGACTGGGAAGAACGCGACATCGGTGACCGTCATCGGCCTGGGCTCGATGGGCAGGGCACTGGCCGAGGCCTTCATCAAGGCCGGACACCCGACCACCGTCTGGAACAGGACCGCCGCCAAGGCCGCCCCCCTCATCGCCATGGGCGCTGAGCATGCGGAGGCCATCGAGGACGCGGTGGCGGCGAGTCCCCTGGTCATCACCTGCCTGACCACCTTCGACGACACCCGGTCGGCGCTGCGGTCCACCGCCACGTCGCTGCGCGGGCGGGCCCTGGTCACCCTCAACAGCGGGTCCCCGGCCGACGCTCGCGAGACGGCCGCCTGGGCCATCGGTCATGGCGCCCGGTTCCTGGCCGGGGCGGTCAAGAACGTTCCCTCGGCGGTGGGGTTGCCGGACACCCTGCTGTACTACAGCGGCGACAAGACCGTCTTCGAAGAGTTCGAGACGACCCTGAAGGTGCTGGGTGGCGACACCGTCCACCTCGGCGACGAGAGCGACCTCGCCGCCCTGTACGAGATGGCGGTGGGCGCCATGCTGCTGCCCGCACTCGTCGGCTTCTTCCAAGGCGCCGCCGCCGTCCAGGCGCGCGGGCTTGAGGCAGCCTCCATGGTGCGGTTCGCCGGCAAGTGGCTGGACATGATCAAGTCCCTGCTGCCGGTCTATGCCAAGGAGATCGACAGCGGCGACTACACCGACGCCGCCTCCTCGGTGAACCTCTTCCTGGCCGGGGCGGCCCACGACGAGGACCTGGCCAGGGAGACGAACGTCGACACGACCTGGCTCGCCCCGCTGAACGACCTGGTGAGGCGGGCGGCCGAGGCAGGCCACGGCGACCACAGCATCTCAGCTCTCACCGAGGTGCTCAGAATGCCGGCGCGACACTCGTAAGCCTGGCGAGGGCGAGCCGGACGAAGCGTCCGGCAAGGCCGCGCCCGAGGGACCGGCCGGGCCGGTTCGGCTCATCGGTAGGAGTCGATGAGCCGGGCGAGGTGCCTGCCGGCGATCTCCAGTGGCGCCTCGCTCTGGGACACCTGTGCCGACAGCTCCGCGCCCTCCAGCATGTTGATCACGCTGTGGGCGAGATCGTGCGCCACGTCGTCGGCGAAGCCGGCACGGCTGAGCTTGTCGCGGACCAGCGCGCGCCAGTTCTCGTAGACGTTCCCCGCGGCCTGCTGGATCTCGGGCACCCGGCCTGCGCTCTCCAACGCCGTGGTGGTGACGGGACAGCCGTCCAGCCAGCCGGACTCGCGCAGCCCCTTCGCCAGGTCGCGAGTGCAGGCGACGATCGCCGCGGCCGGATCGTCCTCCTGGTCGAACGCCGTGCGCAAGAATTCCGCGAACTCTTGGTCCCCGTGGCGAACCGCCTCGACCGCCAGCTCCCGCTTCCCGCCCGGGAAGAAGTGGTAGACCGAGCCCAGTGTGGCCTGGGCCTCCTGGGAGATCTGCTTGAGGCCCGTCGCCTCGTACCCCTGCCGCTGCATCAGGCGAGAGGTCGTCCGGACGATCCGCTCCCGGGTGCCGATCTCGTGCTGGGTCCGAACCGATGGTCGCGGGTGTCTCCGTGAGCGTTCCCCTATCGGACAGCCTCAGGGCGGCCGCTCGGTGTCGCGTTCATCGACTTCGCCGGCTACTGACACGATGGACCGCATGGCTGCCACCGTCGTCGAGATCCACGTCCCCCTGCAGGAGACGCCAGGTCTGGCCGCAACCGACTATCCGTTCCCCTGGATCGAGCAGATCGAGGACTTCCTCGTCCGGATGGAGGAGGAAGTCCGGGCCGAGGTCTTCGATGACGGCGAGGAGTTCGGGGACGTCTACGTCTTCTTCATCACCGGCGCCGACGAGGCCGCCCTGCTGGCCGTCGCCTCCCGCGTAGCGGCTCTGGAGGGGGTTCCTGCTGGATCCTTCGCCATGGTCAGCGATGATGCGGCCGAGGAGTTTGGCCTCGGACGCCGCGTCGACCTGCCGCTGCCCTGACCGCTGGTCAGATCATCGGAGTTGGGCTCGTAGGTTCGCTGCTTGGCCCCGGCTTGTATGTCGTCGCTGTCTTCGTTCTCGGGCTGGGCCCGATCGTCTTGGTCTTCGCCGTGCTCTTCGCGATGGCCGTGTTGTATGTCGTGGCGCTCATGACACCAGGCGGTTCGCCGATGACGGCGACCACGGGCGGTAGGGCGTTGTGGGCGGGCGCGGTCTTGATTCTGGGGGTGATCGGCTGGGTCGCTGGAGCCTCGGCGCTTGGCAAGCTGGGGCTATCCACGACGGACCAGCTGTGGTGGTCGGTGCTGAGCGCGGTCCCGTTCGCCCTGGCCGCAGCGCTCTGTGCGGGAGGGTGGACCTCGCTCGTCTCACTCCTCTTGACCGCGGCGCTGATCCTGGTGGGCTGTTCCTAGCGGCAGCCAGCTGCCAGTAGCTGGAATGGTGCTCAACCGTCATCCTCCCCGGCGGGCGAGTCCGTGCCGGGGTTCCAGATTCTCGCCATGGGCTTGCTCGAGCGCTGTGCGGCAAGCCGTACGAGATCCATGTGGACAACGCCACCGAGTTCCGCAGAAGACGTCCAGCAGCGCCGACGCCTCCACCACGCCGACCCGATCCAGCAGCGCGAACCGTTACGCGAGGCCGCCCGCCGCGACCGAGATCTCCCGCGGGGTGCTGTGCGCCAGTAACGAGGTCATCGCCGCGCCGCGGAATGAACCGGAAAGGCCCATCCCCTACGGGTGTAGCGTCTCGAACGCGAAGTTGATCAGAGGGGTGCCTGCCATTGGAACTGCAAGACACACGGTTGGACATGTCTCAAAGTGAGCGTGTCAGCAGATACAGCGATGTCGCGAGCGCGTTGGCGTTGCACAGCGACCGGCAGCTCGGCGAGTCACTGGAGCAGGCGCAGATTCTGGGCTCGGGGATCGGTGGTACCTCGGTGCTGTTAGCCATCGATGGCGTATCGGTCTTCGCCAAGCGAATCCCACTGACCGACCTGGAGCGCCGCACGGGCAACGTGATGTCCACCGCGAACCTGTTCGGGGTGCCGTCCGGGGTCAGAGCTTGCCTCTGAACCAGTCGAGCAGGTGGGTGCGCAGTCTGACGGCGTTATGCGGTACCACGGATGTCACCTGGAAATCCTGAGCGTCACGCCGGCGGCCGGGTGAGTTTGGCGGCCACGGCGTCGAGGACCCAGTCCAGCCCGGTCGCGAAGGACGCCTCGGCGTCCACCTCCGTGCCGTCGTACACGGCCTTGGCCAGCGCCGGGAAGCGGCCGGTGGCCAGCATCCTCCTCACATGCGGGCCGGAGGCGCGCTGCCAGTCGCGCTTGGACAGGCCCGTGGCGCGCTCGGCCCGCAGGTTCGCGATCTCGCGCCCGATCGCGCCAGTGAAGTAGGCACTGACAGTCTCCACGGCGCGCATGACGGTGTCGAGGTCGGCGAGGCCGTCGAGGGCGGCCAGCGTGGCCTCAGTCACGGCGAGGGCGTTTGGGCCCAGGGTCGGACGGCCGCCGAGCAGGTCGGCCAGCCATTCGTGACGGAGGGTGGCCTGCCTGGTGCGGTGGGCGCGGATGCGCAACACCTCCCGCCAGTCGCCGGGCTGCTCCTCGGGGAGGATCTCTGCGTGGACCTCGTCCACCATGAGGTCGAACAGCTCTTCCTTGGTGGAGATGTATCCGTACAGCCGCATCGGGCCGGCGTCCAGCCTGGCGGCGACCTTGCGCAACGACACCGCCTCCAGCCCTCCCTCGTCGGCCAGCGCGATGGCGGCGGCAACGATTCGCTCCCGGTCGAGCGGCACGGGGCGAGTCGGCGGCTCCGGCCGGTCCCACACAGTCATGGTTACATCGTACTGTTGCGATACATCGTAGTCATTAAATACGCTGTATCGCCATGAGACATCGTATCGCCGTGATTGGGGGCGGCCCCGCCGGCCTCACCTTCGCCTGCGTCCTGCACCGCCACGGTCACCCCGTCACCATCCTCGAACGTGATCCCGCCCCCGACGCCCGTCCCCCGGGCGGCACGCTCGACCTACACGAAAGGATGGGCCAGCTCGCGCTGAGCAAGGCGGGGCTGCTGGCGAAGTTCCAGGCGCTGTCCCGTCCCGAGGGGCAGGCCATGCGCATCCTGGACGCGGACGGGACCGTCCTCCGCGACTGGCAACCCCGTCCGGGTGACCGGGCCAACCCCGAGATCGACCGGGGGCAACTCCGTGACCTGCTGCTCGGCCCCCTCGACGTTCAGTGGGGGCGGGGCGTGACGGAGGTAGTGCCGGGGACCCGGGATGGCGTGCTGGTCCGTTTCGCGGACGGGCTACAGGAGACGTTCGACCTCGTGATCGGCGCGGACGGCGCCTGGTCCCGGGTTCGCCCGGCAATCTCGTCCGCGACGCCGCACTACACCGGCGTCACCTTGGTCGAGACCTCCCTGGACGACGTCGACACCCGCCACCCCGACCTCGCCCGGCTGATCGGCGACGGTTCCATGGCTGTGTACGGCGTGAACCGCGCCCTCGTCGCCCAGCGCAACAGCGGCGGCCACGTCAAGGTGTACGCCCAGTTCCGCGCGCCGCTGGACTGGCACACGAACCTGGACCGGCACATGGGCCTGAACCGGCGCGCGGGCCTGGACGCAGGCATGGACGCGGGCCTGGACCTGGCCGACGTCGAGGCCGTGCGATCAAGCCTGCTGGCTCTGTTCGACGGCTGGGCCGCTCCCGTCCTCGACCTCCTCCGCCACGGCACCGCTCTCGTCCACCGCCCCCTCTACGTCCTGCCCGTGTCCCACACCTGGGCCCACGTCCACGGGGTGACGCTACTGGGCGACGCCGCCCACCTGATGCCCCCATTGGGGGTCGGCGCGAACCTCGCGATGCTGGAAGGCGCCGAACTCGCCGAGTCCGTCGCCGCAGCCCCCGGCCCTGGCGATCTGGACGAGGCCGTCCGCGCCTTCGAGGAACAGATGTGGGCACGGGCCGGCAGGTGGGCGAAGATCACGACGGCCGGTCTGGAACGCCTCGTGAGCCCGGACCCCACCGAAGCCCTCGCCCTCTTCGACGAAGTTCAGCCATCCTGACTGCCAAGCGCGAGAGCACCAGCACCAGCAGCTCGCCACGGCTTCACGAGACGGGGGTCAGAGTGTGGCGGAACGGAAACGTGCGCTAAGCCCGTTCATCCAGCTCAACGGTGACGGCGAAGTCCTTCACAGGTGAGGCTGTTGACGTACGTTCCCGTTCCATCGCGCGAGCTGGTCGGAGTCACCCGGACGGCGTCCTTCGGCGTTGAGCATGCCCGCCCTGAGGCGCTCAGAATGCCGAAAGTGCGGCGTACTGTGGTCCCCTCCTGTTGGCCAGACGTGGCGCCGCCGATCATGGATCTGCGAGTCAGCGACGAAGTCGTCGCCAAACTGGGTACCCCGACCATCGACACTCTGGAGAACCGGCTCACCGAGGCCGCCCCGTGCCAGACGTGCGACAAGGCGCTTGGGCCCGGCCCGGTATCGGTCATCGGGCAGCAACACGGCGACAGAGCAGTGATCACCGGAGCGCACGAGCGGTGCCGGGATCCGCAGTGGCTGGACACAGAGCTAACCGGCAAGATCGAGCTTCCAGTCTGCCCCCCCTGTGACGGAGCGCTTCAATCGGCGGATGTGCGCTTGAGTTGGCGAGCCCCGCGCGCTGCCAGCGCGCATTCAGGAGACGGCGGGAGACTGTTTCGGTGGCTCGATCTGCCCCATCTTCCCTGGTGGTGGCGATGCTAGACCGTTCATCGGCGTCTC